>JAOAAU010000082.1 GCA_026418695.1 Clostridia bacterium | reverse complement strand
CTATATTTTTACGATTCCTTTTTCCATCATCATTTGTACTGCAATCAGAATCCCAAGTTTGACGTGCTCAAAAACCAATCCACCCTGCATATATGCAGTATAGGGGGGTTTTATAGGAGCATCCGCACTTAACTCAATAGAAGCACCTTGAATAAAGGCGCCGGCAGCCATGATTACAGGAGAATCATATCCGGGCATGTCCCAGGGCTGAGGAGTCACAAAAGCATCCACAGGAGAGCCCTTTTGAATTCCCTGGCAAAATGCAATCAAGCTATCCGGATTGTAAAATTTAATCGCCTGAATGATGTCTCCCCGCTTTTCTGCCGGAAGGGGTGAAGTCTCGAATCCTAACCGCTGCATCAATGCCGCACAAAAAACAGCCCCTTTCAAGCTTTCAGAAACCACATGGGGAGCCAGAAATAATCCCTGGAACATGAGACGGCTTTGTCCAAGGGTAGAGCCAACTTTCTTTCCAAGTCCCGGAGAAGTCAGCCTGTATGCAGCTTTTCTTACATAACACTCCTTGCCGACAATATACCCACCCGTTGGAGCCAATCCCCCACCCGGGTTTTTTATTAAAGAACCAGCTGCTAAATCCGCACCAACTTCCGTAGGCTCTTTTTCTTCAACAAATTCACCATAACAGTTGTCAACTAAGACAACCACATCTTTTTTCTTTCCTTTAACCAGTTCTACGATTTTAGCGATATCGTTTAATTTGATACACGGTCTCCAGCTATATCCCCGTGAACGTTGTATGTACACTAACTTAGTCTTATCATTGACACCTTGCAGGATTGCATCAAAATCTACATCTCCGGATGAGTTCAGATCCACTTGTCTATATGAAACACCGAATTCCTTAAGTGATCCACCGCCTTCACCGCGTAAACCGATGACCTCCTCAAGGGTGTCATATGGTTTTCCTGTTGCAGCCAGCAACTCATCTCCAGGCCGAAGAACACCATAAAGGCATAAAGCAAGTGCTTGTGTTCCTGAAACAATCTGATGCCTTACAAGCGCATCTTCTGCTTTAAAAACGCTGGCATAAACAGCATCCAGAACGTCCCTTCCCCTATCATCATATCCATATCCTGTAGTGCCTGAAAAGTGGGAATCACTGAGATGATGATCCTGCATCGCCTTGATAACCTTCAGCTGGTTATATTCCTTGATTGAATCGATTTCGCGCAAAATTTCTTCGATCTCTTTTTCAACGGTATTTGCAATTTTTATTACGTTTTCATCAATTCCAAACTCTGATTTTAACAAATTCTGAGATTTAAAGTTCATTTTTTTTTCCCTTCTGCTATATTGAATACGAAAGATTTCAGCTCTGAATTTTTATTTCTTTTACCCTATTATCATCGTAATGAATGAATTACTCCAAGGTATATCATTATTGCGACTTATGTTGTGAAATTCATGGATAAAATAATTTTATACAAGCACAGAAATTATTTCAAGTATGCTTTTCCAAGGAAATATTACTCTTTATAGAAAACATTAATCATCAACTTGATCTGTTGCCAGTATACTTCGTGGATATTTTTATTATAATATCGTCCGTTCCAATACAGGTGTCCTTTCCTGCAACAGGTTGAATCCATTCTTCAATAATGATAACATAAAAAAGTCGGCTTCGTCGATTTTATTTCATAGCAATTCTTTGTAGAAACTATAGGTAGACTTTTTTGAAATGCACTTAACGTGAAGTAACAAATTAAGGAAAAACCAGACTTCCCTGTGCATTATTAAAAAGTCGGCTTCGCTAATTAATTGGGGGGTAACCTTAAAAATGTTTAAAACAATGCAAAAGTAATTACTATAATATTGATATATTTTTTACTAAGGGTGGTTTGATTGAACTTAAAGTATGTGATTGATGAAAGCAGCACCGGAAAAAAAATGAAGCATGTTTTAAAATACAATTTGGGTTTATCAGAAAGATTGATAAAAAAACTAAAATATGATAATAAAATAACTTGCAATAATATTCCCGTCTTTGTTAACCACACGGTTTCAGCAGGAGATGTTATCGAAGTTTTCATTGAATTTGTTGAGGAATCTGAAGATGTAATTCCTGAGAATATCCCAATCGATATTCTATATGAAGATGATAGTATTATCGCCATTAATAAGCAGCCCAATATCGTAGTCCACCCTACCTCCAGTCATCTCAGCGGAACGATTGCCAATGCGGTCATGTACCACCTTCAACAAAAAGGACTTCATTTAAAAATTCGCCCGGTCAGCCGTTTGGACCGCGATACTTCAGGGATCATTCTTTTCGCTAAAAATCAATTCATCCAGGAATCCCTGATCCGTCAAATGAGTGATAAGACATTTTATAAAGAATATATCGGTGTTGTAACCGGCATTATGAAAAACCAAGCTGGAACCATTGATCTTCCTATTGAGAGAAAGCCTGGAAGCATTATGTTAAGACAAACTTCTCCATCTGGATCTCCTTCAGTAACTCATTATGAGGTCCTCGAATTCCTGGATGACGCAACCTATCTCAAATTTCATCTGGAAACCGGAAGGACCCATCAAATCCGAGTACACTGCCAAGCAATCAGGCACCCGTTGGTGGGAGATACATTATACTCAGATATTCCCTCCCCCTATATAAACAGACAAGCCCTTCACTCTCAAAGGGTTTCCTTTATTCATCCTATTCTTAAAAAACAATTTGAATTATATGCGCCTCTCCCCAAAGATATATCTACACTTCTGGAAATATTAAAAAAATAAAAGATCTGTTATTTACATATATTTACATAAATGTTATTATATACTTATTCGTTGTATTTGCTTTTAGTTTGCGCAATCCACAATCATTTACAGCATTTCTTATCGAAATGTCCGCTGCATCGAAACTTTCAAAGCAGAATGAAAACCGGAGGAAATCAACAATGGAAGTTCTTAAGAATAAGTATACGATCACAGAGCTCAGCGAGCGCTTGGGGGTAACAGACCACGCTCTTCGATATTATGAAAAGGAATTCAATTTGAACGTTCCGAAGGACGAGCGTGGAAGAAGATATTATACTCCCGAACTGGCAAATATTTTGTATCAGGTTAAAACCATGCGGGATGATGGACTGGAAATAAAAGCAATCAAGAAAGTCCTGCAGGCTGAAAACATCATTAATGATGCTCCAACCATTACTCTGGACGAAAGTTCCTTTTCCGTCCTGCCTGTGGATCCCAGTCATCAGCCAATGGATATCAAGCATTTTTTTGATGATTTCAAAAGTGAAATCACCAGCTGCATCACGACCGAAATTACAACAACCAAGGAACAGCTTTCCAAAGAGATATTGAAATCAAAGTTAGAGCTGGGAGCCTGTGTTGAAAACAGCATTCGTAAGCTGGAAAGCAAGATGGAGAAGCACTTTCAGGAAGTAGACTCCTCAATCACCAGTTGGCGGGAAAGAAATAAGAAACTATCTTTCAACAGCTTTTTCAGCAGATTTAGAAAATGATTTAGTACAAGTCCCCTTCATCTATAAGACTGAAATTCCTGCTAATCCAACAACCAAAACGCCTTATGTATTCAACACAGGGCGTTTTTTGATAATTATTTTAAGAGAACAGTATTTTCAGGTATTGTATGGGTTTCAATACTCACTCATTCCCATGACCTGAGGAAAATAAATCAAATTAACCGGTTTTCATTTTAATCTACTTTAGAATTAAACAAGCGCCTATATTTACTATTTTGAAAACATAGGCGCTTATTATTTGTTATGTATAAGCTTCTCAATCTAATAGGCAGAAGTTAACCTACTTTCAATTCAAGTCTCAACTTGTCTGCAACCATCGCAATAAATTCTGAATTTGTAGGTTTACCTTTTCCTAAACTAACCGTATATCCAAAAAGTGAATCGATGGTATCGATCTGACCTCTGCTCCAAGCCACTTCAATCGCATGGCGGATGGCTCTTTCAACTCTGCTTGGAGTCGTATTATATTCACGGGCAATGGTCGGATACAATTGCTTCGTAATGGAGTTGATCACATCAAGATCTTTAATAACCATCATGATGGCATCTCTGAGATACTGGTATCCTTTGATATGCGCCGGAACACCGATTTCATGCATGATGCTTGTAACTTCCGCTTCGATATTTTTAGGTGAAGAAGAATGATGGATGGGTCTTACATCTGAAGCATAATCAGATTTAATAACTACAGCCTGATTGATATCTTTCAGTTGTCTGATTCTTGAAACAAGGACATCCATGTCAAAAGGCTTCACAACATAATATTCAGCGCCTAAAGCCAATGCTCTTTGCGTAATCTTATCCTGGCCTACTGCTGAAAGAATAATAAATAACGGTCTTTTTGACATTTGTGTTGCATTGATCTTTTCCAATACACCCAAGCCGTCAAGGTGCGGCATGATTATATCTAAAATTGCGATATCAGGCATCTTTGCAGTGATCAGATCATAAGCTTCAAGTCCATCCCGGGCAATTCCAACCACTTCGATATCATCCTGATTATTCAGGTACTCGCACAAAATATCACCAAATTCCCTATTATCATCGGCAATAACAACCTGTATTTTTTTTGATAACAACTTAAATTCCCCCTTAAAATATGAGCAGATTCATGTCTATAGTAATTATATTTTCCTTTCGACAAAATTTCAAGAACAACTTCCTATTTTTTGTAAATATTATTTATATTAGCAATTGTGAATAAATTATAACATTTTGTCTATACATTGATATAGGCCGTTTGTACCATTTTTTTACTCATAATCTTTACACAAATAATTTCACATTGCAGAATTTATATTTCCAATATTCCCCATTAAATCTAACAAAAGGCCTGGAATAGGACACTTTTCCAAATTCCAGGCCTTTTGTTGAATGTGAAATTCTATTTATAAATTCTTATTTAACTGACTTTTTCCAAGCGATTTTGATTTTCTTCCATTGTGTTTTGTACCATCCACTCTATAAAAATCCCATAACCACGGGTCGGATCATTTACCAGAACGTGGGTTACGGCACCTACCACCCGGTCATTCTGTATGATTGGGCTGCCTGACATGCCTTGTACAATCCCCCCGGTGGTATCCAGAAGGCGAGGGTCTGTAATTCGAATGATCATTCCTTTTGAACTGTTAATATTCTGCTTGGATACCTTCTGAATTTCAACGGAATATTCTTCAACGGTTTTCCCGTCTATATTCGCTAAAATCGTTGCCGGACCTTCCTTAACCTGGTTATGCAACGCTATGGGATAGGTTTTGTTTGGTATGCGGCTTAATGAATCTTCGTTTAGTTTTCCATATATGCCGAAATCAGAGTTTCTGTTAATTATCCCCAATTTGTTCCGGTCTTCAACAAATACACCCTTTAGTTCCCCGGGACTTCCCTGTCTTCCCTTTTTGATTGCCAGAATATTGGACTCGAGTATTTCTCCCGATTCTATAGGCATGAGCGCCCCTGTATCGATATCCGTTATTCCATGCCCCAATGCGCCGAATCGTTTGTTTTCAGGATCATAGAATGTAAGTGTTCCGATTCCTGCCGTGCTGTCCCGTACCCAGACGCCCAAATGGTACTTTTTATCATCCATCGCTTTCACAGGATAAACACTTGCTTCAATCAATGAACCGCCCCGTTTATACTTCAATTTCAACTGCTTCCCGTTACTTTTTTCCACCATCCTTACCAAATCGTCAATGCTCTCCAGCTTTTGATTGTCCACCTCTACAATCAGATCTCCCGGTCTGAGTCCTCCATCTCTGGCAGGCAAAAGGCTTTTCCCATCTTCGGTCTCAACATCCGATAAGCCGATTACAAGTACTCCATTGACTTTAAGTTTAACGCCGATGGTATTTCCGCATGCTACGATTCTTTTGTTCGGAACTACATCCACCCGCATGGTTTTAAGTGGTAAAAGCCCGAAAATCTTTATTTTCAAATTGACACTGCCGTTTCGTTGAGATTTGAGTGAAATAGGGCTGGAAAGACTTAAGAAATTGCCACTTGTATTGATTTCTCCGTTATTCAGCTTTAAAACACCTTGCCGGTCGGCACTGATATTCACTAAAAAAGGACTTTTAAAGTCACATACAAACTCTTCGCCTTCAAGGAGCACTATCTTTGCAGGTACAACAGAAAGGGTTCTGATATAGCTCAGCGACATAACAGTAAAACATACGGCAAGAAAGATAACAAATTTTTTTCTATAGGAACTTATAAACCTCATGATTATCACTCTCCTGATGTCCCGGTTGCTGCTGCATAGGATAACAAAAGTCACGCCCATTTGATTGAGCGTGACAATTTCTTTCTAGACATAAGTTAACCTTTATGACAATTTATTATTCAAGCAAATTCAAGCATGAAAGGGAATATTGAATGTGGCATGAAAATACGTTCTTATTGGAACCATGAATATTATTTCAATATCATATTTGAAATAATATTAGGGAATCCATTTGGAAGTGATTGTTGAGATAGGGAATAAAATGAGGTTTAGAACATTTTTGAAAAGAAGTTCGAAAAAAGAAAAACGGCCATATAGCCGTCTTATTGGTGTTTATTATTTAATTCTTCACTTTAAAATCCGATGCATTTTTGAGCATTTCTTCCGCATGTTTCAGTGTGATCTCTGAAATGCTGGCGCCTCCCAGTATTCTAGCAATCTCATGTTTTACTTTCCCGTCATCCAGTTTATTAACCTGCGTGACCGTCTTGTCACTGCTTGATACCTTTTCAATGAGATAATGCGTATCTGCCATGGAAGCAATCTGAGCCAGATGTGTAACACACAAAACCTGATGGCTTCTTGATATGGCAGACAGCTTCTCACCAACTTTTTGAGCCGCAATCCCGCTGATCCCAATATCGATTTCATCAAAAATCAGGGTTGGTATATGGTCCACATTCGCCAGGATATTCTTTATAGCAAGCATAATTCTGGACATTTCACCACCGGACGCTATTTTTGAAAGAGGCTTCAATGGTTCACCGGCGTTGGGAGAGATTAAAAACTCAACCTTGTCCAACCCATGCGCAGTAAATTTACGGTCTCCATTTACATCCAGATTTTCATCAAAATCGATGCTGACCTTGAATATTGCTTTTTTCATTTCCAGATCGCCAAGCTCTTGACCAATGCGGTTCTCCAGAATCTCACAGGCCTTCAGCCTGGCACCATGCAGTTTTTCTGCAGCAGTAAACAGTTCTTTATTCAAGAGCTTCAATTGTTCATTTAAGCCTGCGATGATTTCTTCACTTTTTATGGTCTCGTCCAACTCAGCTTCAATCTTTTTGCAGTATTCCAAGACTTCTTCAATGGAACTGCCGTATTTTCTTTTTAACTTATAGATGAGATCGGCTCTTTCTTCAATCTGCTCTAGCAGTTCAGGATTAAATTCTACATTGTCCCTCTCATCTCTGATTTCCTCAATTACATCATCCAATTGGTAAGACAAATCTTCCAGCTTTTTTGCCAGTACTGCCAGCCGCTCATCGACCTTTATAATACTGTTTAACTCAGCCAGCGCTTCGTTGATGTTATCAGACGCTGAACTCTTGATACTATTCCCCGAGTACAAAACCTCATAAGCATTGGACAATGCTCCCATCAATTTTTCTGAATTAGAGAGCAGAATTCTCTGCTTATTCAGTTCTTCCTCTTCACCGACCTTCAAACGGGCTTTTTTGATCTCGTCTATTTGATATTTAAGTAAATCAATTTTTCTTTCCCGGTCATTTTTATCGCCGGTCAAGCTCCTAAGTTTTCCTTTGGTCTCCTTATAATCATTCAAGCACTTCAGATACTGCTGTTTTAAGCCTTCAATGCTGCTCCCTCCAAAAGAGTCCAGCAGTTCTATATGGCTATCCACACGAAGCAGGGACTGATTGTCATGTTGTCCGTGAATATCAATCAATCGCTGACCTAATTCCTTCAGCATGGAAACAGTCACCATTTTTCCATTGATCCTGCAGGAGTTTTTACCGGAAACACTGTATTCTCTGGAAATGATCAGTGTTCCATCTTCCTCAGGCTCCACTCCAAGTTCCTCAAAAAGCGAGGAAAACGTTGTGTTGTCAACCTGAAATACTGCTTCCACGGTTGCCTTTTCCGTTCCTGTTCTGATCAGATCCTTTGATAGCCGTTCTCCCAGGATTGCATTAATGGAGTCGATGATAATGGATTTTCCTGCTCCTGTCTCTCCTGTTAGTACATTCAACCCAGCATCCAATTCGATATTCACTTTATCTATTAATGCAATATTGTGTATCTGTAGTTGTAAAAGCATTTTCTTCCCCCAAACACGCATTCATGTTTTTCGTATGACAACTTCCATAGAGTAGCTTGAAGCTTAAAACAAATGCTGCTTTTCGGTCTTGGTTTAGGGTTTTGATTTTGGGTTTGGTTTCCTGGTTTTTTATTTACCTATCACCCATCATCTATTACCTATTACCTATTTCGCCATTCTGTTGAACTTATTGACAAGCTCTTCAGCAATTTTCTCAGCCCGGCATACGATCATAATGGTATCGTCCCCAGCAATGGTTCCAACAATCTCCGTCCATTTAAGGGAATCTACTGCCGATGCAGCCGCCTGTGCCATACCGGAAAGTGTCTTGACGATGACAATATTATTGGCATAATCACAGGATACAAAAGCTTCAATGAATATGGTAAGCAGCTTGTTGGAGATGCTTCCTTCATTATGGGCCAGTGCGGCATACCGGTAACGTCCGTCTTCCATCATGACCTTGATGAGCCGCAGTTCCTTGATATCCCTTGAAACTGTAGCCTGAGTCACATCCATACCAAGTTCTTTCAGCTTCTCCACCAGTTCCTCCTGGGTCTCTATTGCATTCCTTTCAATCAATTCGAGAATCTTTGCATGTCTGTTATATTTCATTCTTTTTTAATTTCTCTCCTCTTTCATAAATTTTGGTTCTTAAAACGTTAAAGAAATCTCTCTCGTTGATCCGAACCACCTTCACCCGATGAGAAGATTTTTTAATTTCAATAATGTCCGATCCCTGTACCTCATATCCTTGCTGACCATCAATGGTCACCATGGCATCATGACAGTTCTCTTCATGAATGACCGCCCTGATGACTCTATCGCCGGTAGTTACACAGGACCTTGAAAACAAAATATGCGGACAGATCGGAGTTAAAATAATTAAATCAATATCCGGTTCAACAATTGGCCCTCCTGCTGCCAGAGAATATGCAGTAGAACCTGAGGGGCTTGAAACAATGAGGCCATCCCCAGGGAATAAATCCACAAGGGTGCTATTTATATAAGCCTTTACATGCAGTATTCTTGATAAGGCTCCTCTGGAGATAACAACATCATTCAAAGCGACATCTCTGGCAATAACACTGCCTTTCCTGATAATCGACGTATCCAGCATCATACGTTCTTCCAGTTCATATTCATTATCAATGACATGTTTTACTGCACTTTCAATATCATTTTTATCTATTTCCGTCAAAAATCCCAGGCTTCCTAAATTTATACCCAGAATTGGCTTATTCTTAACATAGGCCTTGCGAGCAGCCTTAAGAAAGGTTCCATCACCGCCCAGGCAAATAATGATTTCAGCAGCATCCATGACCTGCTCTTCACTCTCCAAAGGAGATCCCATTGAAATCTCATTTGAAATATCCTTCGTCAGAAACGCTTCTCCCTGGTACTTGAGAATACTTTCTACAAGGATTCTTGTATATTTTAACTGAATGTCCTTGTCTCTATTAGCGATTACCCCTATTTTTTTCATTGCAACCTCTTTATTTATAATTTAAGGACAATTTCTCCGTTTATCAAACAAATTCTACAGTTTCACTCTTCTAATTCATAAACCATAACCAATATTCGTCATCATCCTACCGATCTACTGCCTTTATCATAACACAAAATAGTGAAGCAACAAATATTTTTTGTATTTCAAGGAACAAAGTCTTTGAAAAAGATTTATAGGAAGACTTTGATGAAATGCTTTTAAAGGAAACTGATCCATCAAGTTAAACAATAATTTCCTAAGCATTATAACAAAGTCTTTTATAAAGATTTAAACGATGACTTTGTTGAAATGCTTTTAACGGAAATTGACAAATCAAGGTAGAACCATAATTTCCTAAGCATTATAAAAAACTATACTGCTGCCTTTCTTGCAACGGTATAGTTCAGTGTATCTTCGTCATCCTCAGAAAAACTCATTGATTCAAACTTGAATGTGCCTCAAAAACGACTTTATCTATTTTGTTGTTCAACTCCACTTCCCCCATACCCTCAATTTTCGAAACATAAAGAAGATATTCGATATTTCCTTCCGGACCTTTGATCGGTGAATAGGAAATCCCCTTAATATGCAACTCCAAGCCCAGTACACACGAAATGACTTTTTGGATAACCTCCAAATGCACTTCAGGTTCTCTGACCACTCCATGCTTTCCTACTTTTTCCCTACCAGCTTCAAACTGAGGCTTAATCAGGCAAACAACCTCACCTGAGTCCCCCAGCAATTCTTTTGTAACAGGAAGAACCTTGGAAAGAGAAATAAAGGACACGTCAATGGATGCAAAATCTGCATGAAAGCCGACATCTTCCGGCTTCACATAACGGATATTGGTTCTTTCCATACATAAAACCCTGGGATCGTTTCGAAGTTCCCACGCAAGCTGTCCATATCCAACATCAATGGCGGCTACTTTCACAGCACCGTTTTTCAGCATGCAGTCCGTAAAACCGCCGGTTGAAGCCCCGATATCCATTGCAGTTTTTCCGGTCAAACTGATTCCAAACTCTTTGATCGCTTTCTCAAGCTTCAGCCCTCCGCGGCTGACATAAGGGTTTACATCTTCTTTTATATGAATTTGAATGTCTTCGGCAAATTTTGTTCCCGGCTTGTCTTCCTTGTTTCCATTCACATAGACGACACCGGCCATAATGGCGCTTCTTGCCTTTTCCCTGCTTTGAAAAAGCCCCTTGTTCACTAAGAGTATATCCAAACGTTCCTTTTCCAACACAAACCTCCGCAAATTAAAGAAAAATGTAGAATGAAGAATGAAAAACTAATAATGTTGAATCTTGATGAAACTGAGTAATATGAGAAATTTAAGATTAGAATAATGGATAATTACAATGATTCATGATTCCAGTTTCATTTAAATCTTCAACTGTTTTATTTTAGTTAAACATGTTCTAAACAACCCGATGGTATCGACTTTTCAATAGATTGCTTAATAACATCATTGTTTTAATACTTTTTATAAGTTTTGTTGTTGAATTTTCATTTCTTTTATCTTTCTTCTTTCTTCTTTCTTATCTCTTATTTACTTATCTCTTATTTAAATTTAAGTATTTCCTTTTTCAATGATTCCTCATCCAAATTGAATTTTTTCATCAGATCGTTTCTTGATCCGTGAGGAATAAAGGAATCAGGATATCCAAACATTTTGACTTTCACATCAAGCGCATGATGATTAATCAGACTTAACACACTGCTTCCAAATCCTCCAATGATCGAATTATCCTCCAAGGTAACTACCTTTTTCGTCTTCTGAGCCGATTGAACGATGGTTTTCGCATCCAGCGGCTTCACAAACCGGGCATTAATCACTTCAGCAGAGATTCCCATACTTAAAAGTCCATCAGCAACCTTCACCGCAGTCTCAACCATATTTCCAACTGCAAGAATGGAGATATCTTTTCCTTCTTTGAGTTTTACCGCTTGTCCTGGGTGAACGGGTGCAGTATCCATCAGCTTCTCCGGTCCTTTTCCTCTCGGATATCGGACTGCAATGGGACCCCAGTGTTTCAACACTGCATATTCCAGCATTTCAGAAAACTCAGCATAATCCGCGGGCGCCATCAAGGTCATGTTGGGAATATGGCTCAAAAAGGATAAGTCAAAAAGACCCTGATGGGTTTCACCGTCTTCTCCTACAATTCCCGCCCTGTCTATGGCGAATACAACAGGGAGGTTTTGGACTGCAACATCATGGAGAATCTGATCATAAGCACGCTGTAAGAAGGAGGAATACACTGCAAATACCGGTTTCAAACCGTTTCGAGCAAGTCCGGCTGCAAAAGTCACCGCATGCTGCTCCGCAATTCCGACATCAAAAAAGCGCTCCGGGAACTTTTGAGAAAATTCAGCCAAACCGGTGCCATGGGGCATTGCTGCCGTTATTGAAACAACAGATTTGTCTTTTCCAGCAAGCTCAACCATCTTATTTCCAAAGATGTCTGAATAAGATGGCCCGTTATTGACCTTGACTTCACCGGTCTCAATCTCAAAAGGCGATATACTGTGGAAAACATGACGATTTTCCTCTGCGTGGGAATATCCCTTGCCTTTTTGTGTGCAAACATGGATAAAAACCGGGCCTTTAGCCGCTTTCGCCCTGGATAATACCTTCTTCAGTTCTGTGATATCGTGTCCGTTAATGGGACCCAGGTATTTGAAGCCCAACTCCTCGAACAACACCCCGGGCATGATCATATATTTGATTGTTCCCTTCATCGTATCCAGTGCTTTTGCCGCACTTCTTCCAATAGCCGGAATTTTGTTCAGTATAATATCTATATCCTCTTTTACTTTAAAGTAAAAGGGTTCTGTACGAATTTTACTCAAATAGCGGGATAATCCCCCGACGTTTTCAGCAATGGACATCTCATTATCATTTAAAATTACAATAAAATTGTTCGGTGAACGGCCGGCGTCATTCAATGCTTCGAAAGCCATCCCACCGGTTAATGCCCCGTCTCCGATGACAGCAATTACAGAATATTGTTCCTGTTTGATATCTCTTGCCTTGGCAATGCCAAGCGCAGCAGAAATAGACGTACTGCTGTGTCCTGTATTAAAACAGTCATGCGGACTCTCGTTTACCTTTGGGAAACCGGAAATCCCCTCAAACTGCCTTAAGGTATCAAAAGCTTCACGCCTTCCAGTAAGGATCTTATGAACATACGTTTGATGCCCGACATCCCAAACGATCCGATCCTTGGGAGTGTCAAATACGTTATGCAGTGCTAACGTAAGTTCAACGACTCCGAGATTCGAAGCAAGATGTCCCCCCGTTTTCGAAACTTTCTCGATTAAAAAGGACCTAATCTCTTCAGCTAAAGCCTGCTGCTGCTGAAGGTTCAATTTTTTTATGTCTCCTGGTGTTTGAATGGTATCCAGAATATTCCCCACGTAAGGTCCATCCCTCTTTCTATAGATTAAAAACTCTATTTCTTTACCTTTTTCCGCTTTTTACTTCCATTTTCAAAATCTATTCTTCCAAATATGAATTTTAATATAACAGCAACTTTATAAATAATATAATTGCTGTTTTCTATGGAAAAAGCTTTTCCCCAAGCCTTTCCCCCAACGGTCATTGCAGCTACCAATCCTGTAATGGCTAGTCCAAGAACAGAATCCTGTGCTGAGGGATTGTTTTTGAAAAACTGAGTAATTATATACGCACTGGCTGTCCCGCTGATGACACCGCATATGTCTCCAATCACATCATTACAGAAGTTGGAAACCTTATCCGCATTCCTGATCATCATGATGGCTTGCTTTGCTCCATACACCTTCCGTGATGCCATGGCATGGAAAGGAGCTTCATCGGCAGCAGTAACCGCTGTACCTATTATATCAAAAACTATATTAATGACAATAATCCCTAAAACAACAAGAAAAGCGACAAACAGTTCTACACTTTCCAATATCTGAGATGAAACAAATGAAAAAGTTATGGATAAAAAAAATGAAATGACCGTGATGATAAGACTCCACCTGTTGTTTTCCTTTCTGGTATTCAAAAGATTGAGTTTGAATCTCACCTTTTTCTCATCAACAGGGTGTTTATAATGATCTTCCACGAATTCCTTCCTCCAAAAATTTCAAATAAGAATGTTGAAAGAAGTATGTACAATCTATCCATGAAACATTCTTATTTCATAATATAAATAAAACCAGGTGGTAGCATATCAAGTAAATTTTGCGGCTTAGGTCAGGCAGGGTTTCCCCGGTATGTACTGAAATGTCGCCAAATCAGCGGTTTCCCTTTAAACATTCCGCCGTCTAGTTACCACAAACGGGGCCTGATTACCACTTAGTCCACACTGCAATCCTTAATATGCTTCTTAATAGAACAGTCTAGGGGTTTTCCCCTACAGTCTGACCGAATCCTAGCCTCTTTTGCAAAGATGGTTTCAAATAGCGATAATGCATTCATATTGGCCAATACTCCTGCATCTGATCCATTATCCACCAGATTCACTCAAGGCAGGCTACTCTGTTCACAGCATCTCACGATACCGCCTAACAGGTTTAATCCCTTCTCGTAGTCGAGGTGGCAATAAAACTGTAAGTGACCTCACAATATCATTGGCTTTTCTTCCACAAGGAAGGGTCTCCACGGTAGAGGGGTCAACGCCCGCATGCCATTGCGGATCGCCCCTAAACCTTAACTCCCAGCATCAGCCCACCACTGGGCGTAGCAAGCCGACACAAGGAACTTCATCGATGTGCCCTTAAACGGATTTTTAGGCCCGTCTTCAGACCCGGCAGTCCTGACTAGAATACTGCACCACCTTGTTTTGTTTGCCTTTATTTAATAACTTTGCTCTTTATCTCCCTGCTTTGCATTTTAAATATATACAATCAGCATGGTTGAAATTCGCTGTAAATTCACAATAAATCAAGGCGATTTAAAGTGACTTTGCTCATTATATCCTTGCTACTCAACCTTTAAATTAATATAAGCAAGGATGAAATTCGCTGTAACGTCATAATAAATCAATACGAATTAAATGACTTTGCTCATTATAGCATAAAACCACGAAGGATAAAAGAACGTCCATTCCCGGAATTAAACATAAAATCAACGGATTTATTCTTTATTCTCATATAGCATTCATATGCGCACGCATGATTTCGTATTTATACTTTTGCTGAGAAATTAAACGAAAAAAGTGCTTTTCATGCTTTTAACCCAACGTATATCCAAGAAACATGCCAAGAATGGCCCCCATAATCACTTCAAACGGGGTGTGCCCAAGAAGTTCCTTTAGCTTTTTATCTAAATGTATTTTGTGGTCATGAGAGAAAATAAGTTCATTCAACACCTTGGCCTGAAGGCCTGCTGCTCTTCTAACACCGGCGGCGTCATACATTACAATCAGGGAAACCGCAACTGCAATACCAAATTCAACAGAATCCCATCCACGATTCTTGCCGGCAACCGTCGTGAGTGAAACGATAAAGGACGCATGAGAACTTGGCATTCCTCCGGAGCCAATAAATCTGGTGAAATCCAGCTTTTTTTCTTTTACGATCACCCCGATCACCTTGATGAGTTGAGCAATAAACCACGCAAATACAGGTATGGTAATAGCCTTGTTTGCTAAAAGCGATTGTAAAAAATGCATCAAAAGCCCCCTCTTAACAGAATCAGTTGCTCCTGTCCATGATATAAAGTGCTAATTCCTTTAGAAACCCAGATCTTTCTCCGAATCTTTCGATTTCGGTTATAGCCTCCTGGATTAATTCTTCAAGCATCTTTTTGGATTCTTTCAATCCATAGATCGATACAAAGGTAGATTTGCTGTTGTTCTCATCACTTCCCACAGGTTTTCCCAGTATCTCACTGTCTCCTTCTACATCCAAAATGTCATCCTTGACCTGAAAGGCAAGCCCGATTTTCTCAGCATAGATCTCGAGACATTGATATTCCTCTTCGCTTACTTGGTTAATGACTGCTGCAGCAAGAATAGGTGCTTTGATCAAGGCTCCCGTCTTGCATTTGTGCATATGCCTTAATGTTTCAAGAGAAATGACTTTCCCTTCAGACTCCAAATCTACAACCTGCCCTCCGATCATTCCAAAAACCCCGGAGGACCTGGCAATCAAATTCATCGCTCGAACCCCAGAAACCATTCTTTTATTTTCCTTCAAAATATGCTCCGACATCACTTCAAAAGCATAATTCAGCAGTGCATCTCCCGCCAGGATTGCTAAAGCTTCACCGTATACCTTGTGGTTTGTCAGCATTCCTCTCCGGTAATCGTCGTTGTCCATTGCAGGAAGATCATCATGGATCAAAGAATAGGTATGAATCATTTCAACAGCACAACCAAAGGGCAAAACCCACTTTTCATCGCCGCCAAACATTTCATTCACTGCTAAAGCCAGTACAGGCCTAAGGCGTTTGCCACCAGCCATCAAACTATAGCGCATGGCTTTAAAAATGGATCCTTGAGGCAGTTCAGATTCCCTCACCAGATGATCCAATTCAGTATTCACCAATTCAACCCATTGGTTGTATTTTGTTTTAAAATTCATGAATGTTCCCCCTAAAGGCTCTCTACCTGGAATTTTTCTTCATGCAGTTCCCCATTTTCATCTTCGATCAATACCGTAATCTTTTTCTCTATCTCGTCCAAACGTTTGCTGCAAAACTTTGAAAGTTCAATCCCTTTTTGAAACATTTCGATGGATTCATCCAGCGGCAACTCGCCGCGTTCCAGTGCTTCAACGATTTCTTCAAGGCTTTTCATGGATTCTTCAAAATTCTTCTTATCTTTGGCCATAAACCTTCCCCTTTTCTACCGAACTTACACTGCAGCTGATCCGTCCATCGGAAACACTGAGTTCAAGCTGGTCACCCAATTTCACATTTTCAACGGTTTTAACAATATTTCCGGTTCCTTTTGATTTTATAATGCTATAGCCTCTTGCCAAGACAGTCAGTGGACTCAAAGCATCCAGTTTTCCAACCAGCATCGCAAGATTGGCTCGTTCTTTTTCTGACCGTACTTTTAATGATCGGATCAAATACTTATTTAGCACATCCAGCTGCATTCTTTCCTGATATACTCGATCGTAGGGCTGTCTAAAAACGGTGCTGTTTTGTACCCTTTTGAGACGTGCCCGGTTCATATCGAGAGTTTTAATCAGAGAATTTCTCAATCGAATCCGCAGGCTCTCAAGGCCGTTCCTTAATGCAACTTTCTCCGGCAAGACCAATTCTGCAGCAGCCGATGGTGTCGGCGCCCTCAAGTCTGCAACAAAATCCGCAATTGTAAAATCTGTCTCATGCCCTACCGCAGAGATAACAGGGATTTCCGATTCAAATATGCTGCGTGCAACAATTTCTTCGTTAAAAGCCCACAGTTCCTCTAGCGAACCTCCACCTCTAGCAACAATGATAACATCCACATTTTTTTCTTCATTGAGTCTTTTAATGGCTTTCGCAATCTGCCTGGCAGCAAGCTCACCCTGTACAGCTACCGGATACAGTTTGAGTTGAAAGTTACTGAACCGTCTGTTCAGCACATTCAGGATATCCCGGATCACCGCACCCGTTGAGGAAGTTACTACTCCGATGCTTTGCGGCAAATAGGGGATCCTCTTTTTATACCGGGCGTCGAACAATCCTTCTTTTTCCAATCTGTTTTTGAGCTGTTCATAGGCCAAGTGAAGGGCTCCAATGCCATCAGGCTGCATTTCTTCGGCATACAGCTGGTATTGCCCATCCCGTTCAAAAACAGAAACATACCCTTTAATCATCACCTTCATGCCATTTTCCGGCTGGAATCTTAATAAGGAAGCGTGGGACTTGAACATGACACATTTTAAAACACTGGTCTCGTCCTTGATGGTGAAGTACATATGTCCGGAATAGTGGTACTTATAATTGGATATTTCCCCTTTGACCCATAAGTTGGACAGGATCAGATCCCTGGAGATTACTTCCTTAATATACTTATTGATTTCTGAAACCGATAGAACATATTTCATAGGACCACCCTTGATTAAAAGCTTTTTTCTAACAATAAAAATGAAGAATTAAGAACAACTACTCATTCCTATTCTTCATTGATGGCTTCCTTCAGCTATTTTCAATATGAAGTTTCAACCGTTGGGATTTCCTTCGACCGGCAGAGCCTTGGACTGAGGTACTTTCCCCAAAATACCGTTGATGAAACTCCCTGCGTCTTCGGTACTATATTTTTTTGCAAGTTCAACCGCTTCATTGATCGATACATTCAGCGGAATATCTTCCCTGAAAACAATCTCAAAAATGCTCAACCTCAATATAGACAGGTCGACTTTGGGAATTCGGTTAATCTTCCAGCCCTTTGAATGCTGTTCGATGATTTTGTCGATCTGTTCCATATTCTTTCCGACACCATCCACAACATCCGTTATGTATTGCTTGTCTTTTTCAGTCAGATCTTCATCAACCAGTGCCGCATTGATTTGTTCATCCCGGTCTTCCTTTTGGATTTCCAACTGGTATAAGAGCTTCATAGCCAGTTCTCTGGATGCTCTTCTTCCCATTAAACGATTACCTCCCACATTTCTAAATAAGAAATAAGAATGTAGAAATAAGAATTATCAATTCGCAATCAAATTAAAAATGAGATATTCATACCCAAATTCAATTATCATTTCATTCTAAAAAAATAAAGTTATTGCATCTTCTTATTTTATTATTCTAAACTGTTTTCTCATTTATTTCTTTATCATAATTTTTTCTTCATTTTACACTCTGCATTCTTCGTTAGCGATAGGTTCCCGGAGGCAAAATTCGATCCAGAAGATTCTTGATATAATCCTTATCCTCAGACAATCTTTTGCCAATATAATATCCTATCCCTACACAGATTGCAATAAACAACACCCTAAAAAACCCAAGGATAAGGATCATTGCTGCAGTGACCAAACCGACCAGCGCACCATTGATTCCTCCCCGGTGGGAATAATATAACTCCAGAAGCTTTTCCTTATCCATTCTCAGGTTCCTCACTTTACTCAACTCTGGACTTGTATCCGGTGTAAATGTTTTCAACGACCACCTTCACATCATTTACCCTGATTCCGGAGCTATCCTCAATGGCCTTTTTAACTTTTACCTGAATGTCTTCAGAAAGCAAAGGGATATTGATATCCGGCATGACTACCGCCCGGATCATCACTGAAACACTGTCTTCGAACTTAAAAAGGTTCGCTTTGGTTTCACGTACCCCGTTTAATTTTCTGGACGCAGCAAGTGCAATACTTTCCAGGGTATCGAGAGAAATCTTTATTTCCCCAATATTAGTATGTTTACTAAGTCCTTTTTTATCCTTATCACTTTTAAAACCAGACATAAGAAAGGTAAGGCTTAATGAGAAGAAAATAAAGGATATGATAAACATGGCAATGGATTCGTTTCTGCTGTACAACACATTGTTTACAAGATAGTTGGACATCCATTTGAATATATCCGGCTTAAATACAAACATCATGGATATCAATGACAGAATGGTCAGGCAAAATGCATAAACAGCAAGCAAAACTCTAAAGAAAATATTCATCTAATTGTCACCCCTTGTTTTCTAAACATTCTTCCTTAGTATCGATGAAAAACAAGCCTCTCAACCACTCTTCCATTTGCGTGTTACACGATGAAGAAGCTGATTCATAAAGAGAAAATCGTTTTTCACTCGCTCCCTAGTAAACTAATTACATTATAGTCCATTTTATGAAAAAAATAAACCCTGACGGGTTATTTTATTACAATATATTCATCAAACTGCCTTTTGCTCTCAGTCTATGAAAATTGCTTTGCTACTTCGCTTTTAAAGATTCGTCCACGGTGTCCTTCTTAAACTCCTTCTCAATGTTGACTCCCTGCACATGGATATTGACTTCGATCACCTGCAAGCCCGTCATCGTTTCTACTGCCTTTTTCACTTTCTCCTGGATTTCCCATGAAATATCCGGGATTCTGCAGCCGTATTCAACGATAATATATAAATCAATCGCAGCTTCCTTTTCTCCAACCTCGACCTTTACCCCTTTTGAAAGGTTTTTCCGGCCAAGCATTTCCGCAATACCGCCGGCAATTCCGCCGCTCATTCCAGCCACTCCAGGCACTTCCATAGCCGCAATTCCAGCAATGATGGCAACGACTTCATCGGAAATCTTTATATTTCCCATTTCAGCACCAATTTCCTGAATTGATTCCTCCACTAACGTTCCCTCCCAATTGTATCGATAACGCATTTTATAATAAAAATTAACTAAGGCAGTTATCGATGAAATTCGCGCAGTTTACATGATGGAAATTTTGAATTGATGCTGCGCTCATGATAAAGGTTGTTTTAACCAGTATCATAAATTATACCATCAACCAATGGTATTATCAACCTTTGGGCAATCTCATTTAAAATTAAGATTGAGGCCAGAATTTCATATTATATTCTTAACCTCAATCCGCAAATATATTAAAACTTGTTTTTAATATGAAGTTTACCGATTTCAACGTTCGCCTGACGAGTTACAACATCGGTGATCTGTGCGGTCTGAGCAG
The DNA here is from genome assembly GCA_026418695.1 of Clostridia bacterium. Taxonomy (GTDB): domain Bacteria; phylum Bacillota; class Clostridia; order Acetivibrionales; family JAFADI01; genus SKW158. Next base: position 9,851 of record JAOAAU010000082.1, on the reverse strand, counting down.
AGGTCAGGTTTGGCGCTTTTACAACGATATCCAGGCTGCCGTCATCGCCAAAAAGTGCTACGACATCACTAAACCCTTTCTCTTTAAGCAGGGTTTCAACTCTCAACTCTCTCTCCGCATTATGTACGATTTTCATTCTTTGGTCATAAGCTTTGGCCTTTACATCTTTCGCTGCATTCGGATCTTCGGAAATCGCTTTTAAAGAATCAATGTCCTTACTCCGAGTGATTTCCTTATCCAGCTTTGCCTGCGCGAAGAAATCATTTGCCTCTTTTGAAGCTGCTACCGCCTTCTGGCTCTTGGTATCCTTAGTGTCTTTAGTGTCCTTTGTATCTTTAGTGTCCTTTGTATTCTTTGTGTCTTTTGTATCTTTTGTGTCCTTGGTGTCTTTCTTAGTGTTTTGTTCGCTTGCACTTACCTCTTTATTATCAACATATACGGCTTCTCCCAGTCTTCCGTTGTCTTTACCGCTCACCGATATGCTGCTCTTCTTATAACTGTATTGCAGATACCCCGCTACAACGATCATTAATACCAAGGATAACACTACAATCTGCTTTCTTTTAAAAACCATCATAATAAGCCCCCTCCTATACCATCTTTATGTATAACAATATAAAGTTGATTTCATTGATATATATATTCACTAGTCCATGGGTTTATAACGGGCATGTCAGTGAATTCAAAACTTTTTTGTACAAAACTCACTTCACATCCCTTTCGAATACCTGAACCCTATGGATCGGCACATCCAGCAAAACCTGTACCGCCTTGCTGAGTTTTTCCTTCACTTCTGCATCGCTGGCTCCGCCGGCAACCACAACGACCCCCTTCACCTCGGGCATTTTCTCCTTGAGAATGATCGGTTTTTTCACTCCTCCCTGCTGTTCTTCATAGGCAATTTTGTTTTCCTGGTCATTTTGTCTTATGTTTCTTGTACCACCTCCCGTATCCCTTTCCTCAGTACCATTTTCACTCTTCTTTTCATCGAAAGCAGGTACAACTTCCTTTCCTGAGATATAAGTGATCATTACATCCACTTTTCCCGCTCCGTTGATTTGAGAAAGAATATCGGCAACCTGCTTTTCCAACTCACTGTTTTCAACATTTGCGGCTGGTTTTGCGATTGTCTCAACCGTAGAAGTTTCTGCAGCATCCGGAGTCTTTTTTTCTTCCTTCTTGCTTCCGAAGAGCGAACCACTGGCGATAATGATAATGACACCGAGGATTGCAATAAATACGGCAGCTTCCACCAGCTTGTTCTTTTCCTTCCCGTTCAGCAGATTTGTAATGGTTTCTATGACTTTCCTCATAAGTACCTCCCTCTCTTACCCTTTCTGCATGGTAATCACTATATCCTCACGCTTGACATCCAGCAGCTTGTTCACCTTTTCTTCTAACTTATTCTTTAAATCCGAATCTATTTCATTTCCCGGATCTGCTTTCTTTTCTTTTGAATCTTTTTTCAGGTCTCCGATCTGAATCTTTTCAACTTTTGCCACAGGTTTGGTATATCCCGGCTTGTTGTCTGCCGTCAGGTTAAGGTAGACCCGCTTGATCTCTCCGAATTTCTCAGATTTATAATCTTCATTAATCAAAATATCCGCCTTTATTCCTGGAATATTTCCAGTTCCTCTCAGCCCCTCTTCCAGCCGATCGATCATCTTCTTTCTATATACCTCCACCACCTGCTGCATCTGCTTCTCTTCCATGCGTTTACTATTTATCATGATTTCTCTTTTATCTAGATAATTGCTGCCAGCAAGCTGAAATCCTTTCAGATCAATTCCCTTCCTTGCAAGCCCAAGAAAAGGGTTAATTAATGCGATGACCAAAATGAACCCGGAGACAAGATTGATAAACTTCTTCATCTTGCCTGTAGGCAGTAAAATCTCCAACAAGACGATGAAAATCACCAGAGTAACAATATTGAATATCCAGTTCTTCAAAAACTCAATCATTTGAAAGCACCACCATTAAAACTTTCTTCATTCTTCGTTTAGCGTATCATGGCTGAAATATTGCTGGCGCTGATGATGGCAGTAATCGAAATAAGAAACATGAAAGCTACCGAAGCAACAATCCCAATGATAAATGTCAATGAGCCCGAAATATCATTAATGCAGTTGGTGATCCTCTTTTCAGCAATAGGTTCAACCAATACGCAGGTGAGTTTATATAAGGCCATAATGGCAAAAATTTTCAATAGAGGTACCAGGCATATAGCCACAATCCCGATCATTGCTGCGACTCCGGCAGCATTTTTTATCAGCAGGGTACAGCTAACTACCGCATCCGCTGCATCCGCTAAATACTTTCCTGCGATAGGAATAAAAGCACCAATGGCGAATTTAGCGGTTTTGCTGGTCACCCCATCCACAACAGCACCAAGAGATCCTTGAACAGTCACAACTCCAATGAAAATAGTCAAGATTGTGCCCAATATCCATGTACTTACTTGCTTCAGCATCCCTTTGAGTTTGGAGATTTGCACCTTGTCCGAAATGTTGTCAACCACAGTGAGCACTGTGTATAAAAAAATCATCGGAATCAGGACATCTTTCAAGATGGTTGCTACCACTTGGACAATCATGATCAGGATTGGCTGAAAAATTCCTGCAGAGGTGATATTCCCTCCTGTGATCATCAGTGTGACCATTACAGGGATGGTCGCCTGCATAAACGACACCATCTTGTCGATAATATCCCTCCCCAAATTCATTGCGGTATTGAAGCCCATGATCAGGATAGATACAATGACAACGTAACAAGTATAAAATGCAAGTTCACCGACGCTTTCACTTAAAAATGAAGTCTGTAAATTCTTTAGTATGGAACAGAGGACAATCAGTATGACCAGCTTGATCAATATATGAACATTCACATAGATTTCCTTAAAGATATACATCAAGCCCTTATTGATAAAACCAACCAGGCTGAACTCGAATTTTCCTGTGGTACTCTCCCTGAGTATCTTTTGGGGGTCAAACTCCGCCAGAATTTTTTTAAAATCCTCATCAGCATACCGGTTTAACTGCTGTTCTATTTTCTTGACATCCCCAGTGTTCATCTGCTGTTCTATCAGCTGATCCTGTAAGCTTTCTTCATCTTTGAGGTCCTCTGCAAACACCCCTGCTACCCAGCAAACCTGCATGATAACGAGGATGATGAGCAAGCCTGTAAATTTTGTGGGTTTTCTTAAGTATTTTATAAAATAATCCAACATTTTTATCCCCTTCGCGATCCCTTTAAGGCATAATACTTATTACCAAATCCAACATGGATGTAATGATCGGTACAGCTAGTACCATGATTACAACCTTCCCAGCCAACTCGACCTTGGACGCAATAGAAGATTCTCCAGCATCCTTGCATACTTCTGCTCCAAATTCTGCGATATAGGCAATCCCGATAATTTTCAGGAGAGTTGTTAAATATACCATATCGATATTTACTTTTGTCGTATAACTGTTGATCAATTCAAGAACCGCCGTGAGCTTGCTGGCGACAAGAAGGAATAAGATGATTCCGGTGATGATGCTGACCTGAATGGCCATCTCCGGTCTTTGATTTTTTAGGACTACAATTAAAATGGTAGCTACAATCCCTATTCCAACAATCTGAAGTATATCCATGGATACCATCTGCCTTTGTTAAAAATATGGTCCGTGAAGCATATCTCCCAGGTGTACGAACCCCAACATCAAGAGAGTAAATTAGAATACCGGTAAAGCAACAAAGCGGATATGCAAAACTGTTAAAACTGAAACATCGTCTTGACTGTATCAAACAAAGTAACAATTTCCTTGGCAACCATCATCAACACGACTACCAATCCGGCAAGGGTGGTCATCATGGCCATTTCTTCCCTACCGGATTTGTTCAAAACGGCATTTAATACCGAAACTAGGATTCCAATGGCTGCGATCCTAAAAATCAAATCAATACCCATTCTTCACAATTCTCCTTTATCATCTTCTGTTGAAGTTTTTCGCCCGAAACATCTGTATTTATATTAAAATGATAACGATTGCGATGCCCCCAAGAACCCCCAGGCTTTTAAACATGGATTCATTTCGTTTTCTGTTCTCTTCCGCCTTTTGTTCCTGCAGTTTTAACTGGCTGATTGCTAATCTGATGTTTTTCTGCTGCCCTTCGAGGTCTGAGTTACCGAGCATTTTACCGAAAGACATCAAAATATTTTTATCCTCGTTGTTCAATGCGGTCATCTTGATGTTTTCATTCACTGACTTTTCCCAAGCTTCACAAGCATTCATAGCCGGATTCCCCATCAGGTTTTTAACTGTTGCACTGAAAAACACAGATACCTTACTGCTGCTGGTATTGCTGATATTATGAAACGCTTCCGTTATGATATTGGACATGTAGCTTATTTCCGTCTCAAACATTTGCAGAAGTCCCTGCAACGTTCTAAGCTCATTGGGTCTTCTTGCACAATCCCGTGCAAATACGTATCCCATCAGGCTGGATGCGCATATCACCATCAAACTTCCAACTATCTTTAGTACCATTCTTTTTTCCTCCACTGCATTTTAAATTTTTTATCTTATCCGCTTGTACAATACCTGCATTGTTATTCCGTCTACCGCTTCTTCCAAGGTACCGGGACCTAAGGAATTGCCAAGCACAATATACCTCTCAAAAACTTTTTCCTCCATCAGACTTAATACCTCTTCCCGGGTCTTCAGTTCAGAAATATTGAAACCATGGGCGGTGGTAATGATTTTTACTCCTGCATTGATGACCTGCCGGATGGCTTCCTTGTCACCTCTATTCCCGATTTCGTCCGTAACAATCACTTGGGGAGACATGGACCTTAGTAGCAGGGTCATTCCGGCTGCTTTGGGACATCCGTCCAGTGTATCCGTCCTTATACCGACATCATTCTGAGCAATTCCTCGATAACAAGCTGCAATCTCAGAACGTTCATCCACCAGCCCTACTTTCAATCCCCTTATTTTGAGTTCCTCATTCCCATCACTGATGAATCTGGTGATATCTCTCAGAATCGTGGTCTTGCCACATTGCGGCGGTGAAACAATCAAGGTATTGTAAACTCCGGTATTATTTAATATGTACTTGATGACTTCCTTAGAACACCCTTTTATCTGCTTGGACAATCGGATATTCAAGCCGGATATATCTTTTATATTTTTGATTCCTGTCCCGTCCGTCACTACTCTTCCGGCAATCCCTACCCGGTGTCCCCCCTTAAGGGTGATAAACCCATTCTTGATCTCTTCCTGATAAGCGTATATAGAATTTTCACTAATCAACTCAAGTGTTTTTGCAATATCACTTTGCATAACAATAAAGCTATTCCGACAATTTGCTGAAACAGCCCCCCCGGCATCAATAAATACCTCTCTGCCGTTACCTATCATCATTAGGGGCTTATCGGCCCGCAGCCGGAGCTCTTCAATTTCCTTCAGTCTGGATATGTTCGCTTTTTGCAGAATGCTTTTTATTCTAAGGGAAATATAAGGCAGGATATCTCTTTCCATTGGATTTACCATTGCTTCATCTTTTGTATCCAACTTCTCTTCAACTCCTTTGTATAAACGGTAATGATGACCTCGTCAGTTTTTTTGCCCTCAATTCTTTATCGCTACATATATATTTGGCTTTGTCCAAGTTTATGACAACAAAAAAAGGAATGATCTTTTAGACCATTCCTTTTTAGGAAATCTTGATGCTTATAAAATTTTGAGGATTTTAAGCATTGAAGTTGTTTTTATTCTTCGTCATGCCCTTCACATTCTTCACAGCCGCATTCCCATTCCAGCTCGATCTGCTTGTGACAGTTTGGGCATTCGATAGTTTCACCGTCATCATCGATCATATCTTCATCCACGCTGATGGTTTCATTGCAATACGGACATTCGATTTCTGCAAAACATAGCTCGTCGTCTTCGTCTTCTTCATCAAAGATGACTCTTTCTATTTCCGCTAAATCCTCATCGATATTGTCTACCTGTTCGCTGAGCTGTTCCTGTACTTCTTCAACGTCATCCACAGCCAGAGCAACATCATCGAGAACTTCTAGAATTGCCTTAAGAAGCTTCCCCTCATTGCTTGCATCACTGATCTGCATGCCTTCTGCAAGACCCCTGAGGTATGCTACACGCTCTTTTAAATAACTCATACTGCACCTCCGCTATATAAAATTTGAAACCAATAATTGTAACGACTCTTATTCAGCCATATATAATTATTTGGTAAACTGCATTACTTTTATACTATTAAAAAATAAATCATCCACAGATATTTTTCACTAATTGAACCTATTTATTACAAGAAGCCTGTATCGTATCTGTTTCAATACATACAGGCTGTAATATCAAAGAAGTTCAATCAAACTTAAAAGCTACAAATAAGTAATAATTTCTTCAAGTTTCAGCTTGTTTGAAATTAAGCTCTTTCCATGTATTCACCGGTTCTGGTATCAATTCTGATACGGTCTCCCTGGTTAACAAATAAAGGAACCTTGATCACTGCGCCCGTTTCAACGGTTGCGGGCTTGGTAGCACCAGTCGCAGTATCACCTTTGAAGCCAGGTTCTGTTTCAATGATCTCAAGTTCAACGAAGGTAGGGGGTTCAATACCGAATACATTTCCTTTATGTGAAAGAATTTTGACAACTTCATTTTCTTTAACCAATTTGAGTGAATCTCCGATGGCTTTTGCATTTATAGGCAGCTGTTCGAAGGTTTCAACATCCATGAAGTAATAAAGGTCACCATCATTGTAAAGGTACTGCATGTCCTTTCTCTCGATATGCGCCTTTGGCATCTTATCGCTAGGGTTGAAAGTTCTTTCAACGGTAGCTCCTGTAACTATATTCTTAAGCTTTGTTCTAACAAAAGCCGCACCCTTGCCTGGTTTAACATGCTGGAACTCAACTATCTGAAATATATTTCCGTCCAGTTCAAAAGTCACACCGTTTCTAAAATCACCAGCTACTATCATTCTATTTTCCCTCCATTTAATAGGCTAATTGTTTTACTTCGAAATTTTATCATGAAACAAAACAAGTGGAACCCTGTATTCTAATTATTTCCTGGTTTATAACGAGCGCTGCCAATCATTCTACCTTTATATTGTGACCGCATTACGAATTTCATACCTCGCCGCAGTATAACTCCAGGATTTCATTCCTTCGCCAAGTATATATTAAAATAAAATTCTACTTATTTCAAGAAAAATTTTCTTGTTAGCCCAAATATATTTAAATAATTGGATTATCTATCTCTTTTTCTAAATTATGATCATTTCCTTGGTAGATTGAGTCAGAATCATTGGCTGATCTCCATGGATGACTACCATATCCTCTATTCGAACTCCGCCTAAACCATTAACATAGATTCCAGGCTCTACAGTCACGACCATGCCGTCTTCCATCACAAGATCTCCCATCATGGACAGTCTCGGTTCCTCATGGATTTCCAAACCTACCCCATGACCCAACCCATGTCCGAAATAATCTCCGTAGCCGTGTCCTGCAATAACATTCCTGGCGACAGCATCAATTTCTTTTCCTTTCAGGCCTGCAACGGCTTTTTCTTCCGCTCTTTGCTGTGCTTCTAGAACGATGTTATAGATTTTTTTCAGGTCTTCACTTGGTTTACCCAGAAAGATGGTTCTGGTCATATCAGAGCAGTATTCCTTATAAATTGCTCCATAATCCAGTGTAATGACATCTCCAGTCTGGATGACTTTTTCTGAAGCTACGCCATGCGGCATGGAGGCTCTTTCTCCGGATGCAACGATGGTTTCAAAGGATGCTCCCTTTGCTCCCTGTTTCTTCATATAGTATTCCAACTCGGCAGCAACTTCCGATTCCGTCATTCCCGGACGAATCACTCCTAAGACATGCTGGAATGCACCATCAGCGATCTTTACTGCTGTTTTTATGATGCCAATCTCTTGCTCGTCCTTTATGATCCTCAGATTCTCCGCCATTCCCTGAAGCGGATTCAGCTCACGGACTTCAAGCTTCGCTTTATATTCCTTATATTTGTCATACGTCGTGTAGGATTCTTCAAATCCAAGGCGATCAACACCTTTAGATTTAAGAACATCATTGATCGCTGTCAAAATACTGCCTTGATATTTGATCACTTCATAATCCGGAGCCTGGCTGGAAGCCTGTTCAACATAACGGAAATCAGTGATTAGTACCGCAGCCTCCTGGGTGATGACCAAAAAGGCAGAGGTGCCGATAAAACCGGAAAGATATATATAGTTTTCTCTCTTCGTGATTAACGCTCCGTCTATGTCTTTTTCCCTAAGTTTGGCACGGAATTTTGTTAATCTGCCTGAAAAAATAGAAGGATTGTTTTCCATAATCATTCACCTTTTATAACTATTTTATATCAGGGTTGCTGCGTGTAATGCTACTACATAACTTCCACTTCCAAATCCACTAATCTGCCCTACACATACGGGTGCAATCACCGACTTGCTTCTGAATTCCTCTCTGGCATGAACATTGGATAAGTGAATTTCGATGGTAGGAATCTCTACAGCTTTCACAGCATCTCTGATAGCGATACTGTAGTGAGTATATGCACCAGGGTTGATAATAATAACATCAAACTTCCCCCTGGCGTCATGAATCCGATCAATGAGTTCACCTTCATGATTGGATTGCATAAACTCAATTTCAATATTCAACATTTCTGCTTCTGCTTTGACTTTTTGTTCGATATCGCCCAAGGTTTCGCTTCCATATATGTTTTTTTCTCTCATCCCCAGAAGATTCAAATTGGGACCGTTCATCACCAAAACCTTTTTCATGCTATTGACCCCCTGCAATTTTTTCATAAATCTCTTTTAGTTTCGCTGCATCTTCTGCCATAAATTCTCTTGATTCACAGATCACTACGGGTTCCATCTCTTTTTCTACCATAGCTTCCGCCAAATGCTCAAATTCCGGTCCGTATTGGGTATCTGAGATGGACCAGTGCTTCTTTTCCCCGCCGGCAGTAAATTCGATCCTGCTGAAATGAATGTGCAGCTTCCTTAATCTATCAATACCAATATTGTTTTCAATCGTGACTAATACTCTTCTAAAGTCCTCAACAGAATTAAGACAGCCCAATCCCCTTGCATGCAAATGACCGAAATCTACCGTTGGAATCAGTCTTTCATCGATTTTGCACATTTCAAGGATTTCATAGAGATCCCCCAGTTGATTCATCTTTCCCAGAACCTCAGGGCAAATGGTGACTTCAGAGTAACCAAGGTCATCTGCTTCTTTGATCGTATCTCTCAAAACTTCAATCGCTGTAGAAAGCGCCCACTTTCTGCTGACTTTGGAGGCAGAACCGGTATGTATGACAATTCTCTTGGCTCCCATCCAGGTGGCAGCTCTCATTGTTTCCAGGATATATCTCCTTGAGTTGTCCCGTTTCTCCTGTTCTTCACTGGCCATGTTGATGTAATAAGGAGCGTGGATACTCAGAAAGATATCGTTTTGACGTGCTTGTTCGCCCAGCTGTCTTGCCATGGCTTCACTGATCTTGACGCCCTTGCTGCACTGGTATTCATAGGCGGTCAAGCCCATGTTTTTCAGCCAGGCCGGCATCTGGATCGAGGATTTATTGCCCTGGTCGTAAAAGCTTTCTGAGTTTCCTGAGGGTCCGAATCGGATCATGCGTGTTTCTCCTTGATGTAATAGAACTTATTGATTAGTATACTCAATTCGTGAGGTTTAAATAAAAGTTCTTTTATGAACTTAATTCTATTTCATCTGCCATTTTATTCCCACATACCGTATATTATATACTTAAAAGGGAAAAAGAAAAAGGAGGTTGTCCTCCTTTTCT
>JAOAAU010000138.1 GCA_026418695.1 Clostridia bacterium | reverse complement strand
TTGGAATGGAATATCAATTATTTGTATTTTACAGTACGGGAGCCTTTCCCAAGCAGAACATCAAAAGCAGATCTGGTTTTTGGAAAGGTAACCAAAGGCTGTCCCTTAAAGATCGTTTCCCAAATGCCTGAGAACGGAGTGATCTTCAGTGATGGTATTGAAAGTGATTTCCTCCAGTTCAACTCCGGGATAGAAGCTACAATATCGGTTGCTGAAAAGAAGGGACATCTGGTTGTATAGCTCTGTGAATTTACCTGCAAAGGTCGGACTTGTAAAGAAAATTTACTATATGTTTATTTTTTGTGAGGATTGATCGTATGATAAAGAAACAATTAGTCGTTTTAGACTCCTATTTAAGAAAACAAAGAAGTGACTTTTATTCAAACCTGAATCCACCCTTGGAAGACGGCCAAATAGAAGCTTTAGAAGCCAAATTCGGAATTACTGTTCCGGAAGACTTGAAAATACTGTATCAATGGAAGAATGGGCAAAATTCAGAATGTTACGAATCATTCGTGAATAATTCCGTGTTCATGACCTTGGAGGAAGCTCTGGGTACAGCACAAGAGATGACGTCAATGATTGGTTCTGATTTTGATGTGGATAATTGGTGGAGTCAATATTGGATACCGATTTTTCACAATGGTGGGGGAGATCATATCTGTTATGATATCGGCGGAGTATTCACAGGAAAAAAAGGACAGGTGATTGAGTTCTGGCACGCAGACAATGATAGAAATGTCATTGCTCCAAACCTTCAGTCTTTTATTGAATCTGTCAATCAGTTTTACGAAACAACACCAGTTCAGGACTTTGATGAATTCTTTACAGTGAAAGATATCCAAGGTTTCCCCAAAGTATTCTATGTTAAATAGGACAAGGTAGAATTATGAAGATAGATCGTTTACTAAGCATCATCACCATCCTGTTACAACGAAATAAGGTTACGGCGCCGGAGCTTGCACGGAGACTTGAGGTATCCCGAAGGACCATCCTTCGGGATATTGATGATATCTGCAGAGCCGGGATTCCCATTATTACATACCAAGGTGGAGATGGCGGGATCTCAATTGCCGAGGGGTTCAAGCTAGATAAAAGCGTACTGTCGGTGGAGGAACTTCAAAGTATCATTGCAGGCCTGAAAAGCCTTGGCAGCGTATCCGATACTGCAAGAATCGAAGGCTTGATTTCAAAGCTGTCACCCAACAATGAAGCGGTTGTTTCGATCAAGGACAGTGTTCTTATTGATTTATCTTCCCATTATAAGTCCAGTCTTTCAGAAAAGATCAGCTTACTGAAAGCAGCGATTTCAGAAAACAAACTTGTGAGCTTTGAGTATTATTCGGAAAAGGGAGTTTCGACCCGGACCATTGAGCCCTATTACATTACCTTCAAATGGACAGCGTGGTATGTATTTGGCTTTTGCAAGGACAAAAATAGCTTTCGCCTGTTCAAGCTGAACCGTTTATGGCGGCAAAAAATGATGGACGAGACCTTCTTACCAAGGGAAATACCAGCTGAAAGGCAGGATCTGGATGAGTACTTTTCAGATGAGAATAAAATCGTCGTACTGTTTGATAAATCTGCAGAGTATCGCCTGGTTGAGGAATATGGACCAGGGTGCTATACGGTGATGGAAGATGGCCGCTTGAAATTTTCCATCGGGTATACCAATAAGGAATATATGATATCGTGGCTGCTTGGGTTTGGAGACAAAGCCAGGGTCGTTGAACCCATGGAGTTAGCCAATGAAATGAAAGAAAAAGCAAAAAAAATTATTTTCAATTATGAACATGACATATAGGTGACGTGTTCGGTATGATAGGATAAAGCAAAAAAGGGTGGTAAATGATGGTTGAATCAAGATGCGGACTGAAATGCAGTGAGTGTTCGTATAGAGAACCGTGCAATTGCGGCGGCTGTGTGGCGACCAATGGACATCCGTTTCATGGAGAATGCCCGGTAGCAAAATGCTGCCAGGACAAAGGACATCACCATTGCGGTCAGTGCCCGGGACTTCCGTGTGAACAGCTTTATGCGTATTCATACCTGGATAAGGAGCATGGGGACAACCCGCCGGGTGCGAGGATCGAGAATGTTAAAAAGTGGGCAGAAAGAGGGGAGTAAAGCCATATGAGTCATGAATTGATTTCGAGAGCTATAGAAATAATGAAAGCGACTGAGATCGCATCCATCGCATTGGTCGATGAAAATGGATTTCCAAGGGTATCAACAATATCCAGTATAAAAACTGAAAGTATCAGGCACGTCTGGTTTTCCACGGGGTTGAGTACCGGAAAGGCAAGATGCATCCGAGGAAATGATAAAGCAGGAGTTTGCTACTGTAATGGACCCAACAATGTTACCTTGATGGGGAAAATAGAAATCCTGACGGACCCGGAAGTTAAAAAGGAAATGTGGATCGACTGGTTTATCAACCATTTTCCCGGTGGCGCGACCGATCCGGAATACTGTATCTTGAAGTTCACAGCGGAGAAAGCGGTTTTCTGGGTTGATTCAAAGTATGCAGAAGTGGATTTGAAGGATATTTCCTGAGGGAGGCATTGAGTGGCATTGCTGATGAAATATGAAGATTTCCTGGACAGAGTGAATGAGCTTGGGTATATGGCTTTTTCCAATATGCTGCCGGGTTTTCCGTCCCTTGAGGAAGAAACTCCGAAGGAAATATGGCATACCGGTGATCCGGATACAGATCCGTGGCGTTGGAAAGACCGGGCAGCAGAGGAAAAGAAACTGGCTTTTGGCTGTATCCTTGGGGGACATAAAGGGTTTGTGGCAGCAAGGATGTATTCAGAATTTTACGCTGCCTGCCATATGAAAGAATCTCTCGAAGAGAAATGGGTTTCCGGGCGTGTAAAACAAACAACCTGGCAGCTTTGGAAGCTCTTTGAAGAAAAGACTTTACTGGATACCGGTGACATTCGTCGGGAGATGGGCGTAACCCCCAAAAAGGGAGGCAACCGTGTAGATACTGCGATAAAGGAATTGCAGCAGTATTACTGCATCACCGTTGCCGGAAGCCGCAGGAAGACTGATAAATACGGCCGTCCCTATGGCTGGCCCATAAATATTTATGATAAGGTAGAAAACTGGGCTCCGGCAGAATGGATGAAGGGCGTTTCTGAATTGCAGCCGGAAGAAGCCAAAGTGCGAATACTAGAAGTTGGCTTGGCAATTGGAAAGAATATAGACCGCAATGAATTGGCGAAAAAGCTGGGGATATGATACAGCAAGGATAAGAACGCCGATTAGGATGTGGCTAAAAACTCCAGTATAGAAGAGGGTTTCAGGACTTGGTTCTTGAGACTCTTTTACATTTTTTATGGCTCTATGTCAATGGTTGGGGTAGAGCAGTAAACTGAATTTTTTAGAGCCAATCACTTTTAAGAAGTGGTTGGCTCTTTACTCGTCTGTAGAGTATGTAGAATTCTACGCCTAAAGTTATAAAAATTACGGTATCCATAGGCAATGCGCTTAATGACTTTTATTGTATTGTTGATACCTTCAGTAAACCCATTTGAATAAGGACAGTCAAAAGCGTTAAGTA
>JAOAAU010000128.1 GCA_026418695.1 Clostridia bacterium | reverse complement strand
CATATCCAGCGCCTGTAAGCTTTTCAAAACTTCATTTAAAGCCCGGTTCCACGATACGATATCTATAGAGCTTTTGTTTGAGCCTTCACGGAAATATCCAGTCTTTTCATATATTTCAATACCCTCTTTACCCATCAAGGTAAAAGTATCCTTCATCCCGTCGATAAACCTCGTATCCACCAGAGGCTGGTTCAGGTAGTCCTTGAGCCCTTGAGACAAAGTTTCAAGATAACACACAAAGTTACCGCTATCCACTGTTGAAATATATCGAGGTCTTAAAGGTTCGAGGGTGCGGGTGTCGTACCAGTTATACAGGTGGCCGTTCCATTTCTCCATTTGATCAATGGTGGCCATGGTTTTCGAAAGCAGTTCCGTCATCTCCTGAATCCCTAGATAGCCCAGATCTCTGGCAGATAGAACGGCCAACATGCCCAAACCGATATTGGTCGGTGACGTCCTGTGGGCAACACCTCTTGGCGGGTCCTCCTGATAGTTGTCCGGAGCAAGATAATGGTTCCTGAAGTTGGCAAACTCCTCGAAGTATCTCCAGGTTTTCCTTGCTATAAGTCTGAGTTCTTCCAGATTTTCATCCGTTGGTCGGTAAGGGACAGCTTCATAGACCTTGCTCACCCGGTATGCAACCCAGGGAGAAGCCCCCCAAATGATGAACAGAAATAGACTGCTTCCCAATGCTGTCGGTCTAAAAACAAAGGCCAGTATAACAATGATTCCTGCCTCTACAGCCGCTATCCGCATCTTCATCCAAAAACTTTTCAGGGAATTCTTTTGGCCTTTTTCAACATCGGCAGCAGTCACCCACTCGAGCATGTTTTTTCTGGAAATAAGTACCCTCACCAGGGAAACAATTGCTGCATGTGTCAGTAAATAGGCCTGGTAAGGCAAAAATATGAATGTCAGAACCACCTGCAGCGCTGCTGCCTTCAACCCGGAAATCACCGGAATATGGCGTTTGATTCTGCTTTTCAAAAGATGCCCTGACAGCAGGCAGCTAAAACTTGCAGTAATCAGCGGAAACACTAAAGTCAAGACTGCCAGGGTCAGCCAAAGAATACTGCTGCCAGGCAGAATCGACAAGCCGAGTGCAATCAATAGCATCAATGAAAGTGATAGCAAGCTTCTTCTCAAGTTATCAAATATCTTCCATTTGGATATTAACGTAAGAGGGTTTTTTACCAAATTCCCCTTTCTGTCCCGGACTTTCGAGCGCAGCCACGGAAGCAGCTGCCAGTCCCCCCTAACCCAGCGGTGCAGTCTTGCTGCATATGAGTTGTATCTTGAGGGATAGGAGTCCACCAATTCAAGGTCTGTGGCCAGCCCCACCCGGATATAGGAGCCCTCCAGAAGGTCATGGCTCAATACGGAATTCTCCGGAATGGCATTTTTCAAAACATTTTGAAATACCTTCAAATCGTAAATGCCCTTCCCGGTAAAAATCCCTTCGCAAAAAAGGTCCTGATAGATGTCGGACACAGCACTGGCATAGGGATCCAATCCTTCCTGGCCTGTGAAGATACGTGAAAACAATGATTTATTCGCACTTTCAACATCAAAAGAAATCCTTGGCTGAATCAATCCATATCCTTCTGCTACAATTCCTTTCTTTTTATCAATCACTGCTCGATGCAGAGGGTGTGCAATGGTACCAATCATTTTCCTGGCCATAGCGATTGGCAGGACGGTATCAGCATCCAGCGTAATCACATATTTTATTTCCGCGGCAGGAGGAAGAAAAGCGGAGAAGTACTTAAAGCTTGTATTCCTGGAGCCCAAAAGCAAGTCATTGAACTCAAGCAAAGCCCCCCTTTTTCTTTCCCACCCCATCCATTTTTTATGGCTTGCATTCAATTTCCTTTCCCTGTGAAAATAGTAGAATCGATCGTGATCTTTCCCCGGATACCTGGCATTAAGCTCTTTTATTCCTGCTAAACCCGCATCTACTATTTTTTTATCTTCCGGCAAACTGGCATCCATGGAATCCTTAAAATCTCCCAGCAATGCAAAATACAGATTATCCTCTTTGTTTGCCAGGTAATGGGTTTCCAGGTTCTCCAACAGCTCTTTGACACGTTTTTCATCCGGCAGCAGTGCAGGGATCACGATCATTGTTCGCAGATCTTCAGGGATTCCCTCTTTTAATTCCAGCTTCGGAAAAAGAGCTGGTTTTTTTACATTGCATACCACCCAGTTCACTACGTTTACTGCAATTTCAGATGCCGGGAGCAAAACAGCCAAAGCAGCCAATATCGCATAAGCTGCCGCATATCTGCCAGCGGCATTGAAAGCATAATTTGCAGCAAGGGCAGAAAGTATCAAGGTAATCAATATAATTGCGCCCAGGTAGAGCAGGCTTGAATGCCTCGTCTCCAAGCCGGAACCTTTTGAAAATCCTTTAACCCTTTGTCCCAAGCCCTTTTCCAGGGTTTCCCTGCCGCCCCCAATAAGATAGTATCCAACATGGCAATCACGTCTATAGGAAGATTCATCATTATCCCTCTTAGATTCATCCGTATTATCCGCGATTTTACTGGCATCCTCAGCATACCGTACGGCTTCTCTAGCTACATGCAGCTCCGAAACATTATAGGCGGCAGCAAGTTCCTCAACCCTTCTTCTATAATCACTGCGGGATGTAAAATCCATCCTGGGATAAGTTCCGTCCGGATCCCGCCGCAATATTTGTTCCGTGGAACTGGTTGTTTCAAATATATCCACCCAGTTAAGCGTTGCTAGGAACCTGAGACTGTTGATGCAGTTTCCCATGGACACCGTACTTACGGATTGGGAATTATGCTCCTTTTGATTGATGTCCTCCAAACTCACTCCATATCTTGCCAGATGCTCATCGATGTATCTTAATATCTGTGTATACCCCCGCCTTGCTCTTCTCAACCGATAAGCGAGATGCTCAATAAAAGACGGGTGAATTTCCTCCATAGCTTTAAACTTGCTTTCAATGGATTTAATAATCTTACCGGCATCGGCTCCCTCATCATTCAGCCAATTTTCTGTAATCTCATCTGCCAGTCCCCATTGATGCCGTGTTTCCCTAATTTTTATACAGAGATTTCTGATGTCCTCAATCAGTGCAAGCCTGATCATCGTTGGGAGAGCCCATATTTCCCTGTCATAAAGCGTACTTTGAAGTTGATAAGCGTTTAGATAATTCACAATTGTGTTTTCATTGATCTGCCCATCGGTGTGTACAGCCAGTTCAGCTGCAACCGCATAAATTCTCGCAACCCCTTGTAAATTTCCGCATTTCAAAACGGGCAGACGGGAGTACTCTGTCTTGGTCATATCTCTTCGGATCCCTTTCACCTGCTCCTCAATAATGTAAAAGTTATCCAGAAGCCATTCTGCAGCAGGTGGAACAGACTTTTTCCCTTCGACATCTTCATTGAGGCTGATATACAGTGAACGGATATAATTGTAATTATCATTCATACTCTGAAAAAGCGGAACGGTCCCTCCTTTCCTTTTATCCAAGGAATGCTCAATCGCAATCTTTCTTGCATGCATCTCCAACTCTTCACAGGTAAGAGCCGCACCGCTTGTTTTTATAATTCTGGTCCTTCTATTTTTAAATAAGAAAATTGCTGATAAAATAATCGTGCAAACTACGACAATTCCAACCAATTGATACAAATTAAGGTACATAAGTTAATCACCCCTGATGCTATAAACAGTTATTACCCTATTATTTATCCTCTACCAAATTGTTAATTTAATTAGTGGAATTGTTTAGTAGACTTGAATTAGATAATTTTGAAAGTTTTTTGCAGAAATGATGATTGCAAAAAAAACCAAGGATATTCTCCTTGGCTCATTTATGGAATAGATGCTCTGCCTATTCAGTATTTACTGCAAGAATGCTCAGACACTAATTGTAATCGGTTCACTTGCCTTATCCAGATTAAACTTGCATTCCTTCCCTTCGCAAACAACTTCATATTCGCCGAAAAATCCGGTAACATTGATTGTTCCATCTTCATCAGTGACTAATTCCAAAGGCTTTGTCCACCATTCGTCTTTAATGAGTTTATGAATCTCATGATAGATCGGCTTGACTCTATTGTCCCTGGTCAGAAATCCGGAAGGTGCACCCAGCCATAGTCCATCTACAAAATCCCACCATGTGATGGATTCTACCATCGGATGAGCAAAGAGGGTTTTGTAATGCAGCGCCGCTTCCCTTGCCTGGCGCTCTTCTCCTTCCGGTGTGGTCGGCCATTCGGGTATCTGATAATCGTTGAGATCTTCAATTTCCGGCGGCATAATATGGCCGGATACCAAGGTATTTTCAGTAAAATGGATCGGTAACTTGAAGCGTGAGAACCTTTCCAGGATTTCCATTGTTTTCTCAACACCCCAATACCCTTGATGCATGTGGGATTGAATTCCTACTGCGTCAATAGGAACCCCTGCTTCCAACAGTCCCTCAACCAAAATATCGTAGGATTCTGAAGTGTTGAAATCATTAATCAGCAGTATTGCCTCGGGATTTGCCTTCTTTGCCGCGGTAAATACTTCACGTACCAGCTTTATGCGTCCGATGTCCTTGCAAATACGAGTAATGCCATTATCATATTTATTAAATATGGGCATGATGACTACTTCGTTAATTACATCCCAAATATCAATAAGTCCTTTAAACTCTGTCACATCTCTGTTGATTCGATCAAGCTGTGTGGACAGTATTTCGGAATTGCTCATCTCCATCAGCCAGGGCGCCGTCACAGTATGCCAGCATAATGGATGACCTTTAATTGTAAGCCCTTTTGAATCCATCCATTGGGCTGCTTGTTTTACCCGTTTAGTATCTGGCTGCCCCTGTACCGGTTCAAAATTCCCCCAGTAAAAAGGGAGGGTAACATAGTTAAATAAATCAAAGAATTTCTGAAAACGATCCTCCGCTTTCTCTTTCTCCTCATCTACGAACTCGTTGTTTACAAAAGGTATACAGCTGAATTCCGAACATCCGAAAAGGAATTGGTGTTTTGTCTGTCTGACCACTACATTCCTATTCTTCAGTGGTGTCCCGTCAGATCCAACAAGCTTCAATGTTGTTGTTCCTCTTCGATGTTTGTACTCGTTTCCCGCATTTGTGCCCATGGTACATTTCCCCCTTTGATTATTGTTGATTTTGTTGGCTTATAACGGCATTGGGTTGCCGTGATAGTCAATAAACTTTATTTTAGCTTGCACACCGATTTTTCCTGTAACAATATCATAGATTCCCTGTGCTGCTTCTATGGGCTCGATTTGTGCAGTCTCCGCTCCCATATCCGTATTCATTCTTCCGGGGTGCACTGCTAAAACCCGGATTCCTTTTTCCTCGAGAAGATTGCTGAACATCTGGTTCATGAGATTTAATGCAGACTTGGACATGCTATAGGAACAGTACTGCGTTCCACAGGTACTAATGCTTCCGGACTCGGAAGAGATGTTGATGATACACTGTCCTTGTCCATGATAGAGCAGGGGCAGAAAGCTTTTTATCACCCTGTACGGTCCGTATACGTTGGTTTCCATTGTCAGTTTGATTTCAGAAACATCAAGTTCATCGATTCTTTTATGTTTTGACAGTAGAATGGCTGCATTGTTGATAATCCCATCGATGCTGGAATACCTCTTGCTTATCCTTTCGGATGCTCTCGCTACGGATTCATCGTCATTCACGTCCATTTCAACCGTTTCAATATGCTCAGCATAGGTTTGCTGAATTTCTGACAGCTTTCCCATATTTTTAAGTGAGCGAACTCCCGCAAGGACGAAATGACCCTTTTGTACAAACAATTCCGTCAGGGATAATCCCAACCCCCGATTTGCACCTGTAATTAGAATTCTCATATAAGAGCGCTCCTTCAAATCTTTTTCAATCTTGTTCGGAGATCAAAATCCTTGTTACTTATAGATAATGAACTGTAGCAATAAATTTAAATCCACTCAGCTAATTGTGATGTTCGATTGCTGGTTCATTTGGTTTATCCGGTTTTACAGTTCGATATCTCAGGAATGGATAGGCTGAAACCTCTTTTATATCTCTATTTTAGCTTGTTCACTTTTAAATATCTCGCCATTTTCCAATCAAAACTAGTCATTTTTTGCTCTAGATGTTATAATTAATTAAAATGCTGCGGGAGAAATTATGAAAGCTTTTTTTGAGAATAAAACCTATGAAGACGGAGTCCGCATTAATGTTTGGCAGGGAAGCGACTTGAGCTTTCTGGCTCATTGGCACAGGGAAATAGAATTGGTCTATGTTTGTGAAGGCGAAATCCGCATGGGTGTCAATAACACTGAACGGCTCCTGTGTAAGGGAGATTATTGTATTGTCGACAGTTCGGACATTCATTTTTATGATAGTCAGGATTTGCACTCTACTGTCATTATTATTATCTTCGACCCTTCAATTTTAGGTGTTCGGGATTTCCGGATGGGAATGCAGCGCTTTTTGAACCCGTTTATTGAACATGCTGCGTTAAAAAATATAGAGACAGACTTACCTAAAAAAATCAGGAATTTGTTTTCTTCCATTGTAGAGGAATACGAAAAAAGAAGCCCTTACTTTGAAATGTATATTAAGTGTAAACTTTTGGAGATCTGGACCCTTTCACTCCGGCATTTTCCTACGGTTTCATCAACTAGTGACGAAAAACCCAGTCCCTTGCCCTTTATCAAGGCAATAAAATCCTCCATTAATTATTTGGAGAACAACTACGCAGCCCCGATCACCCTCGAGGATTTAGCCGGTCATGTCAACCTCAGCCCTTACTACTTCTCCAGACTCTTCAAAAGAATATCCGGAATGAATTTTAAGGAATATTTGGATACCATCCGAATAGAAAAGGCGGAAGCCATGATCAAAGACCATGCAGGAAGCATTTCACAAATCGCTTTGGATTGCGGTTTCAATAGTTTACGAACCTTTAACAGGGTTTTCAAATCCGTTAAAGGCTACCCGCCATCAAAAGCACGCTGAAGGATACCGGCTTATTTTTGGGTAAATTCAACCGTTGAAAATAGGTTAACTTATGATTATCCCCACTTTTTCCATTAACTATACTTCTCATAAAGGAAAATTTGTATTATAATAGACACGGACATCTGATAATAGACAACGACGTCTAAAAACCGTATCTGATAATGTCTCATTAGGATCATCTTTTTTTAATGTATAACAAAAACCTCATATCAGATTCATTGATATCTTTCTTTGTTAAAAGAATATCAATGGATAGGGGTATTTCTGCTGCAAAATTAGTTTTGGCATTTATTAATACGAAATTAACATAAGTAAAGGAGAAAAGCATGAACTCTATTGCAAACCACAAACGAATAAAAGTAACTGTCAATGGACGGGAAATGGAAGTCTATGATGATCTTACCATACTTCAGGCATTGCTGCAGGAAGATATCCATATTCCCCATCTATGCTACGATATCCGTGTTGAACGTTCCAATGGAAACTGCGGATTGTGTGTCGTAGAATTAGAAGAAAAAAACGGCAAGCGGGATGTGAAAGCCTGTCAGACTCCGATCAAGGAAGGTATGATCATCTGTACCAACAGCTCAAAACTAGAGAGCTATCGTAAAGTAAGACTTGAACAGATTCTTTCAGACCACAATGCAGATTGTGTTGCTCCCTGTGTCATGACCTGTCCGGCCAACGTCGACATCCAATCCTACCTCCGTCATGCCGGCAACGGTAATTATGAAACAGCCTTGCGTGTAATCAAAGACAGCAATCCTTTCCCAATCGTATGCGGTCGTGTATGTCCCCATCCTTGTGAGGCACAGTGCCGCAGAAACCTCGTAGATTCACCTGTAGCCATCAACCATGTAAAGCGTTTTGTCGCTGACTGGGATATGTCCCGTGAGCAGGCATGGCTTCCCGAGAAAAATGCTTCTACCGGCAAGAAAATTGCAATTGTCGGTGCAGGTCCTTCCGGACTTTCAGCTGCTTATTACAGCGCCATCCACGGACATGATGTCACAGTGTTCGAACGTCAGCCCCATGCCGGCGGTATGATGCGTTACGGAATTCCTGAATATCGTTTGCCTAAAGCCACTTTGGATAAAGAAATCGACACCATGAAAAAGCTCGGCGTGAAGATTATGACAGGCAAAGCTCTGGGCACGCATATTCGCCTTGAAGACCTTCAAAAGGATTTCGATGCGGTTTATCTTGCAATCGGTTCATGGCGTGCAACCCCAATGCAGATCGAAGGCGAAAACCTGGAAGGTGTATGGCTGGGTATTCAGTATCTTGAACAAGAAACTAAAGGCGCTAAAATCAAGCTCGGAGACAATGTTGTTGTCATCGGCGGCGGTAATACTGCCATCGACTGTGCTCGTGTCGCTCTCCGTAAAGGAGCTAAATCCGTTAAGCTGATCTATCGTCGTACTCAGGAAGAAATGCCTGCTGAACCATATGAAGTTGAAGAAGCTTTGCATGAAGGCGTTGAGATGCTCTTCCTGCTTGCGCCGACCAGCATCGTTCTTGAAGACGGTAAAAAGAAACTCAATTGCATCAAGATGATGCTTGGAGAACCGGACCGTTCCGGTCGTCGCCGTCCTGTTCCTGTTGAGGGCAGTGAAATGGTGATTGAAGCAGATACCATTATTGGTGCTATCGGTCAGAGTACAAATACACAATTCTTATATAACGATCTTCCTGTAAAATTGAACAAGTGGGGAGATATTGAGATCAACGGAAAGACCTTCCAGACTTCTGAGACCAACATCTTCGCCGGCGGAGACTGTGTAACCGGACCTGCTACCGTAATTCAGGCTGTTGGTTTCGGCCGCCGTGCAGCAGAAGCGATGAATAGCTTCTTAACCAAGGGCTATGTAAAGGAAGAAAGTATTGACTACAGCTGCAGCCGTGGTTCCATGGAAGATTTGCCAAAGTGGGAGTTTGAAGAAATGCCGAAGCTCTCCCGTGCAAAGATGCCTTCCATCTCCCTTGCTGAGCGTAAAAACAACTTTAATGAAGTTGAATTGGGTCTTTCTGAAGAGAGCGCAAGAGAAGAAGCTCGCCGTTGCCTCAGATGCGGCTGTACTGAACGTTTCAGCTGTGATTTAAGAAAAGAAGCAAGTTCCCATGGAATAGAATATGTTAAACCGGTACACGAACGTCCTTTTATCCCGCTCGTGGAAGATCACCCCTTCATCATGCGTGACCATAACAAGTGTATTTCCTGCGGCCGCTGTATTGCAGCCTGTGCAGAGGTTGAAGGACCTGATGTTCTGGCGTTTTACATGAAGCAGGGCCGTCAGCTGGTTGGTACCAAGAGCGGTCTGCCTTTACAGGAAACAGACTGTGTCAGCTGCGGTCAGTGTGTCAATGCTTGTCCTTGCGGTGCTTTGGATTATCGCCGTGAAAGAGGAAAGGTATTCAGAGCAATCAATGATCCTGGAAAAACCGTGGTTGCCTTTGTTGCTCCAGCTGTGCGAAGTGTTATTTCATCCCATTTCAAGATTCCGTTTGATGCTGCCTCTCCGTTTATGGCAGGTCTTTTGAAAAAACTAGGCTTTGATAAGGTTTTTGATTTCACCTTTGCCGCCGACCTGACCATCGTTGAAGAGACTACTGAATTCTTGAATCGTGTTGAGAAAAAGGGTGTTATGCCGCAATTCACCT
The DNA here is from genome assembly GCA_026418695.1 of Clostridia bacterium. Taxonomy (GTDB): domain Bacteria; phylum Bacillota; class Clostridia; order Acetivibrionales; family JAFADI01; genus SKW158. The sequence continues at coordinate 8,151 of JAOAAU010000128.1, read as the reverse complement.
CTTGCTGTCCAGGCTGGGTGAACTTTGTAGAAAGACGTTATCCGGAAATCATCCCGCATCTTTCAAGCTGTAAATCTCCGCAGCAGATGATGGGTGCAACTGTAAAGAACCACTATGCGAAACTGGCCGGTGTTGACAAGAAAGATCTTTATGTCGTTTCTATCGTACCTTGTATCGCAAAGAAATATGAAGCGGCTCGTCCGGAATTCGCGCCTGAAGGAATCCGTGATGTAGATGCTGTGCTGACTTCAAGTGAGATGCTGGAAATGATAAATCTCACACGGATCAACACAGCTGAAATTGTTCCTCAGGAATTTGATGATCCTTACAAGAGAGTTTCCGGTGCAGGTATCCTCTTCGGAGCATCCGGTGGTGTTGCTGAAGCTGCCCTTCGTATGGCAGTTGAGAAGCTTACGGGAAATGCCCTTACAGATCACCTTGACTTTGAAGAAATTCGTGGTTTTGAAGGAGTAAAAGAATCAACTGTGGATGCAAATGGCACAAAGGTGCGCGTTGCTGTTATTAGTGGTTTGCATAATGCTGAACCGATCATTGAAAAAATTATTCAAGGTGTGGATGTTGGTTATGACCTCATAGAAGTTATGGCATGCCCCGGTGGTTGTATTTGCGGCGCGGGTCATCCGGTTCCGGAGAAGATTGATGCCCTTGAAAAGCGTCAGCAGGTCCTCGTGAATATCGACAAGACTTCAGAGTACCGTAAATCCCAGGAAAACCCTGATATCCTCAGACTGTACAAGGATTTCTACGGTGAGGCAAATTCCCATCTGGCACACGAGCTGCTCCATACGCATTACGCTCCGACAAAGGGTGACTTTGTTTGCAGCAATGTGCGTAAAAAGTCCAACTCGGCTTTTGTCACAAAGGAGTATACCGTTTGTACCTGTGAATCCTGCTCAAGCAAAGGTTCAAAGGAGCTTTACAATAAAATGGCCAATACCATCAAGGCTTTGAAAATGGATTCGTTTATTGAGGTAAAAACAATCCGTTTGAAAGAAAACCATGCCGGCGAGGGTATTTATATCTCCGTTGACGGCAAACAGCTTGACGGGTCTGCAGTTGACAATATCTTTGACAGCATTACAAAATCAAAATAAAACCCTGTTTTCATAAAGATAAAAAGTCCAGGATCATCCTGGACTTTTTTATTTTTGATAAAATCTATCGATTACAGGCACTCATTTTCAAACTTTTATAAGCCTTTTTTAGAACAGATCACTGTGAAATCATTTTGGAGATAGCCGTCAATATACTTTACCGTTTCGAATTCCCCTGAAAAAGCTTTACGGATTAATTCCCTTACTTCTTCCAAATCGTAATAAAAATACTTGTCTTCCTGATCCGTTGAACTGTTTCTCAGAAGATTGAATGCGATCACATTGTCAGACAAGCGGATAAACGTCTGCATGGCTTTTTCAAGGAATTCCATATTGTTGTCCAGGTTCAGGTTGAAAATTCCCGACGAATAGACTACGTCAAATTCTCCGGTCTTGAAGGGATTGTCCTTGAATACATCACAATGGATAAATCTTGCATTCAGGTTTTTCTTAATGGCCTGAATTACCATGCTTTGAAGTATATCCACCCCGATATATTCAGCCTGTATGGCATTTTTATTGAGATATTCCACAAAATTCCCCAGACCGCATCCCACGTCCAGGATTTTCTTTCCTTGCAGGCTTACATTGGAGGCCATTACTTCAAACCGGAGCACTTGCGCTTTCTCGTTTTCCCATCCCAAAAGGGAATAATCCGGCAAACCTTTTCCCATATTGGCTTCATAGTACATTTTGATTGAATCAACCTTATTCTGCATAAATAAACCCCTACATTCAAAGACAAATACCCTCGATGCTTCCTCACCTTTATAAAATTCTAACACTCATCAATATTTTTTTCTTTTCATTGGAGTAAAGCCATACTTGAGTTCATCTTGATACTTAAAAGAGCCAAGGTACCTTTTCAAGTCAATGCCGACTCCAGCAATTCTTCGCTTCCTTTTGGCATCGCTTTTCATTATACCACTTCTTCCAGGAAACCTTCAAATTCTTCATCAATGAGCGTCAAGCCAGTAAATCTACCGCAAGGCATATTGGGAAATGATGAACTTAAAGATTAGTTTTTATTAATATGATCTATTTCTTCAAATCATTCGAGTAAATATGCAATAAAAAACCAGACATTGTAGTCTGGATGATTCTTCTGATATATTGAATATAATATTTGTCTGCTGTCCCGCTCATAATAAAGCGGGGGATAGGATTGCAGTCAAAAGCAGTACAAGTGCGGCATAATCCGCTTTTCCCATAACGATTTTTCTGAAGTAAGATCTGGGTCCTGAGGCAAATCCTCTGGCTTCCATGGATATTGCCATCTTCTCGGTCTTTTTGATCGAGGATACCAATAATGGTATGGCCAAAGGAATTACAATGACCATCTTCTTAAAAGGATTCCTTGTATCTGAATTATAACCTCTGGACATCTGCGCCTGCATGATTTGCTCGATTTCTCCCATTAATGTTGGAATGAACCGCAAAGCAGTAATAAACATAAATGCATATTTAAAAGGTATTTTCAGCTTTTCCACCAGGACTACCACCATATCCGTCATCGGCGTGGTCATCATGAGAATAGGAATCGTGGATACCGTTGCTACCATCCTGAAGGACATCACAAGGCTCATATTTAACCCGGCATCTGTAACCTTTCCGATATTGAAATAAGGGATCGCATAGAACAATGTCTTCCCTTCATCTACAAAAAATATCTGACAAAGGATGAGTATGAACGAAAATATAAACAATGCCTTCATCATGGGCAACACTTGCTTTATAATTCCACTTGCAAGGGCTATGAGCAAGTTGGAGAGAAGAATTACAAGAATCGGTATCGGACTATTGAATAAAAAGCTGATGATGAGAACAGCAAAGGTCCATAATATTTTTGTAATGGGGTTCAATCTGTGAAAAAAGGAATCGGTTTGTATATACTCAACCATTGCAGGCATTTTCTTCACCATCCAGATAAGAAATAATTTCATCCAGCATTTCTTCAACCCGGTATACGTCCTTGAAGAAACCCTGTTTGTGGAACTTTTTCGCTAATAAATAGGCCTGAGGGGGCTGTAAATTTGACAGCGCCAGACTTTCTTCCCTGCCAAGCACCATTTCGGTCGGACCATCCTCAAGAACTGAACCCTTCTGAAGAACGATGACTCTTTTAGCATACTGAGCTACCAGTTCCATGTCATGGGTTACTATGATTACGGTTTTTCCCCGTTTATTCAGGTCCTTTACAATCTCCATGATTTCAAGGCCTTCACTGTAGTCCTGACCCGTTGTGGGCTCATCCAGAACAAGCACGTCTGTTTCCATCGCCAGCACGGAAGCAAGCGCTACTCTTTGTCTTTGACCCTTACTCAGGGAAAAAGGATCTGTTTTCAAGTACTGGTCAATTCCAACCCTTTGTGCAGCACGGTTTACCAATCCCTCAATATCCTCGTGTGATATCCCCAGATTTTTTAAACCAAACGCAATTTCCTCATAGACGGTAGCGCAGAAGATCTGATGATCGGGGTTTTGAAAGAGGAATCCTATTTTCTTTGCGAGAATACTTGTCTTGGTCTTAGCTGCATCCAGACCGCAGACGTTGATCGTGCCCTGGGATGGTTTCAAAAGACCATTCAACTGTTTTAGCAGCGTAGTTTTTCCCGCGCCGTTTTGACCGATAATCGCTACGAATTCTCCGCTTTTTATATGAATATTCAGATTTTTAAGCACCTTGTTACCGTTTTTATATTGGTAACACAGATTATTTAGTCTGATCATAAACTACCGCCTTTTCTCGGATAAAACTTTGCTGACGACAAGATAAGCTTCTTCGACATTAATCGGAAATTCCCCCTGGTATAAGCCTTCCTTTTTCAGCATGTATGCCAGCCTCGTTACAGGGGAAGAGTTAACACCGATTTTCTGCAGTATTTCCTGATTTGCAAGCACGTTTCTGGTTGGTCCGTCGAGGAGTACACTGCCCTTTTCCATCACCACGAGCCTTGAACAATACTCTGTAAGCAGCTGAATCTTTTGTTCGATCACAACGATTGTAATGCTATATTCCTTGTTCAGCTTTTGCAGTGTATTAAATATATCCAGGCTGCCTTTAGGGTCAAGCTCGGATGTTGGTTCATCCAGAACAAGGATCTTGGGTCGGAGAGCAATGGCAGAAGCGATCGCCACTCTCTGTTTCTGTCCTCCGGACAGCTGGGTTGTAGAATAATCTCTCAGATCTGAAATCCCGGTCATTTCCAAGCTTTCCTTGATCCTGGCAGCAATCTCAATCCGGGGGATATTCAAATTTTCAAGGCCGAAAGCAATTTCGTCTTCCACCCTGGTAGATACAATCTGTGCTTCCGGATCCTGAAATACACTCCCTACTGAATAAGCAATTCTGGCACAGTCATTCTCTACTGTATCCTTGCCATCCACCTTAACTTCTCCATAGAATTCTCCATGGAGGAAGTGAGGAATTACACCGTTCAGGCACAAGGCAAGGGTGGACTTTCCAGCCCCAGTGGGACCTACAATGCCTACAAATTCACCTTCACCAATCTGAAGGTTGATATTGTTCAATGCAGGTTCCTTCGAATCATTATATAGAAACGATAAACCTTTAATTTGGATCATTCCAGGTCCTTCTTTCCAGTTGCAGCTTTGATCGGATAATAAATCAGCTGAGCAATCACTGTATTGGCAATGGCTGTAACAAATACGGTTGTAAGTAAAAGTGCAAACGCTGGATTCTTAGGGGTTTTAACAAAAAGGATCAGGAATTTCAATACGGATATATAAACCAGACCGCTTGCTACAGTACCGAAGAAGGTAACAAATGCCGGCTTAAATGAAATATTTTTGATATTGATCTTGAAAGGAACCTTAATCATCGCAAATACAGCCAGGGCGCCCACGGGTTCGCTGATGAAATTGATATAAGGGATCATGGATTTGGTGGTAAAATGACAAACAGCCGCTGCTACAAGGCTGATAAAAATCAATTCTACAAACTTGGGCCGGATCAGATAGATGGCCATGCAATACATGACGATGACGAAATTGGGGGTAATGCCGAAAATAGGGGGTGTGAAAAGTCTTAATACCGCTCCTGCGGCAAGCAGTACTGCAACCAAAACCACATCGGTTGCGCTCAAACCTTTACTGACAACTTCTCTCTTGATCGCGTTTTCCATAAAAACAACCTCCACAAAATTTAATATTGAAGGTTGAGGCTAGAGAAAGGAGCAAATAAAAATAGCCAGGAGAAACCTGGCTATGTAAATAACATTCTTCAGGCTCGTCTCATCTCGGTAAAACTCTTCTATTCTCTTCTCAACTCATCTTATTCAATGATACCACGCATATGATGCGAAGTCAATCGCAACTATTCAAGTTTCATCAAAATGGTTTCTGAAACTAACGTTATGCTTTTACTGGTATCTGTAATCCAAAATTCGCTTGCTCTTCTTTTCGCTTCTGGGAAGTTCACCAATCCCCACAACCTCCGCACCTATATGAATCCCGACTTTTTTCTTGAATTGATCCACGATTTTTTCGCGCAAGTGAGCTTCATTGGTATCGAGCTCCTTTTCCACCCTCAGCATCATTTCATCCTTGCCGTTTACATGCTGGATCAACACCTGGTATTCACTGCTTGCTCCTTCAATATCCCGAAGCAATTCATCAATCTGGCCGGGGTAAATGTTGACGCCTTTGACCTTGACCATATCATCCGTTCTGCCGATGATTATATCATGTCTCGGATATGGAGAACCGCAAGGACACTGGCCCGGAATTATACGAGTCAAGTCGCGTGTTCTGTATCTGAGGAGTGGCGCCCCTTCTTTCCTCAAGGTAGTGATAACTAACTCACCATATTCCCCTTCTTTGACTGGTTCACATGTAATCGGATCAATGATCTCAAAATAGAGGTAATCATCCCAATAGTGCAAGCCGCTATGGCAATCACAGTCAATGGATATCCCCGGCCCATAAATCTCTGTAAGGCCATAGATGTCATATATTTCAACGCCTAATTCGCTTTTTATCCTGTTGCGCATCTTCTCTCCCCAGCGTTCGGATCCGATGACTCCTTTTTTCAAGTGAATCCGGGAGTGAATTCCTCTCTTGGCTACTTCCTCGGCAAGTACCAGCGCATAGGAAGATGTCGCAACAAACACTGTTGATTTCAGGTCCACCATCATTTGCAGCTGTTTGTCCGTGTTGCCGGGTCCCATGGGAACAGCCATGGCCCCGATTTTTTCAGCCCCTGCCTGGAAGCCGATTCCTGCAGTCCAGAGTCCATATCCTGGCGTTATTTGCACCCTGTCCAGCGGTGTTACGCCTGCAAGCTCGAAGCACCTTGCCATTAAAAGCGCCCAGTCTTTCACATCATTTTCAGTATACGGAATGATTACCGGTTTCCCTGTAGTACCGGAAGAGGAATGGATTCTGACCACCTTTTCATCCGGGACTGATTGCAGTCCCAGCGGATAAGCATCTCTCAGCTCTTCCTTGGTTGTAAAAGGTAAATGTTTGATATCCTCGGGAGATTTGACATCACTGATACGGATGCCTGAAGCGCTGAACTTGTTTTTGTAGAACGGGCTATTCTCAGCTAACCTTTCCAATAATGTTTTGAATAAATCAAACTGTTCTCTTCTCATCTTTTCTGCCTCACTTGTCTTTATATATGTATCGCGGTTACAGCTTTTGCTGTAAAAGTGAATACCGCGATTTAAACCGTAAATAACTCTTCAATTTAGCTATTTATTATAGGACACCCCTATATTAAAAGCTTTTTTATTAAGCTCAACATACTTTGGAGAAACATTTTCACAAATCATGCTTTCTATCTCTTCCTTGCCAAAAGGCAGGAAACCAGCTGCCACAGCTACTCCAAGCAGAACGGTATTCAAAGCTTTCACTGATCCCGCTTCCTCTGCAAGTGCATATCCATCCACCAGAATGGCATTCGCTGCATTCCTTTGTATGAATTCAATCATCGGAGCCGGATCATAGGGAGCAGTATTCAAGGAAGCGGTTACAGGCATAATTGCTCTTGTACTCACTACACACTTACCGTTTTTGGACAATCTGCCGATGCTTCTTGCCGCCTCTGCGGGCTCGAAACCAATCAGCAAATCGGCATTTCCCAAAGGAATGATGGGGCTGCTTTTTTCCTCCCCGATCCTTACGTGACTGACAACACATCCACCCCTTTGAGCCATCCCGATGGTCTCAGAGGTACGGGCAAAATACCCGGCTTTTAAAGCGGAAGCTGCAAGTAATCTGGATGCAAGGACCGTACCCTGTCCTCCTACTCCTGCAATCAATATATCATAGTTCATAATTCTGCACCTCCAATAGCACCTGCGGGACATATCTGCGCGCAAAGCGTACATCCGTAGCACAAGGACCGTTCGATGACGATCTTTCCGTCAATAGTACTGATCGCAGGGCATCCGGCTTCGCGGATACATTTTTTACATGAGGTACACTTTTCATTGATAGAAAGTTTATTCGGCTGTCTTTGTAACGCAATACACGGGGCTTCAAAAATAACCACGGAAGGTCCGGGATAGGCAACTGCTTCCGTCACTGCTTCCACAGCTTCTTTTTGCTTCAGTGGATTGACCTTCGTCAGATTCTTTACTCCACAGGCTTTTACCATATGATAAATATCCACCTTTTCAGAAACACTCCTCATCATAGTTTTACCTGTTCCGGGATGCGGCTGGTTTCCGGTCATGGCGGTTGTACTGTTATCTAAAATGATGACCGTAATATCCGTATTGTTGTAAACTGCATTGATGATTCCGGGAATTCCGGTATGAAAGAAGGTTGAATCTCCAATAAAGGCCAGATGCTTAACCTCCGGTTCGACTCTTTGCAGCCCCTGAGCGATCGTTATGCCGGCGCCCATTCAGAGACAGGTATCCACCATATCCAATGGTTTCGCATTTCCAAGGGTATAACATCCGATTTCTCCTGAAAAGACAGCCTTTTGTTTCTTTAAAGCAGATTTAACTGCATAAAATGATGCTCTATGGGGGCAGCCTGCACACAATACCGGCGGTCTGAC
>JAOAAU010000122.1 GCA_026418695.1 Clostridia bacterium | reverse complement strand
GTCAGACGGAGGATCAGCATATGTTCAGCCAACCAGCCTTCATCACGAGCCTGAACGGAAGCAATACGGAGTGCGAAACATTTTTTACCCAAAAGTGCGTTTCCGCCGTATCCGGAACCATAGGACCAGATCATTCTTTCTTCTGGGAAGTGGCTGATGTATTTCTGTTCGATTGGTGCACAAGGCCAGGAAGAATCCTTCTGTCCTTTTTCCAATGGAGCACCTACGGAATGGAGACACTGTACGAAATCGCCATCGCCAAGCGCTTCAAGAACTGCTTTACCGATACGAGTCATGATACGCATGTTTACAACAACGTATGGACTGTCGGACAATTCAACACCGATCTTGGAAATCGGAGAACCGATAGGTCCCATGGAGAATGGGATAACATACATGGTTCTGCCCTTCATGCAGCCCTTGTACAACCCTCTCATTGTTGCTTTAAGCTCTTCAGGATCAACCCAGTTGTTGGTTGGTCCAGCATCTTCCTGTTTCTTGGAAGCAATGAAGGTCCTATCTTCGACACGAGCCACGTCAGATGGGTGGCTGCGGAACAGGTAACATCCAGGACGTTTTTCCGGATTTAAAGGTGTAGCCATTCCTGCATCGACCATTTCTTTCAAAAGGCGATCGTTTTCTTCTTGGGAACCGTCACACCAGTAAATCTGGTCAGGCTGACACATATCAGCGATTTCTTTTACCCACGCTTGCAATTTCTTGTTTGTAGTCATTGAACCCACCTCTTTCTAATATTATTGTTTTTTTTTTAACACTGTAGTCCAAATAAAAAGCACATACTTTATGATGACGCATAATTCCCTAGTTATACACAGATAGTTCATGGATGTCCTTCGATGTTTGTTTATGTAAACGGTTATGACCTCATCACATTGCGCATACATGTTATTATACTTTAAAAGAAAAAATTTTGAAAGACATTTTTGTATTTTTTTTCATCTTTTTTTTCAGAAAATGAATTCATTCAATATACAAATTGCATAATTATAAATTATTACTCCAACCATTCATCTCCGACGCCCAGATTTTCAATATTTCTTCAATTTTCTTACACCCGTTATGAAATATTCCAAGCCGAATAATGCATTTACCACTGTCTATCTTTCTTGTATAAAAGCTGTTTGTTATGTACAAAGAAAACAACATCTAGCTCCTAAAGCTCTAGAAACAGCACCTTCAATTACCCAATCCAGTGGCATCCGTCAGGTTTTCCATCAAGCATATAAAAAATACAGTCAAAAAAATATACATGGGCCTTGGCAGAAAATTTAAATAAACCAGTTTTCATAGATAAGACCCGTGAAACCAAAGAAGTTGGTCAGAATGTGTGCTGCAGTCACGATCCTGATCGACTTTGTCTTAAATGCTACCCAGCCCCACAAAACGCCTAGAAAGAAAGCACCGCCGACCAGTGAAGCAAAACCGCCTTGATATACCACTCCCTTTGCAAAGAATAATGCGATATGCCATATCCCAAAGAAGACAGACGGATAGAAATAGGCGAAACCGATATTTTTCTCAAACACCTTGTTAAAAGTTCCGCGCCAGTACAATTCTTCAATCGTTCCGTTGATCAACGCAAAAGAAAACGCGATGGCCAGTACCTGCATTCCTGCATTTGGAGCAACCTTTAAAAAAATAACAAAAAGGGTAGCCAGGCAGGAAACACCCGCCAGCAGGTAATAAGCTATTCTATTTATAATGGGAATATCTGATTTTTGAGAATAAATCTCCTTCAGTCCGCTCCATCCACCAGAACAATAAAAAGAAACCGGAATACAAATAGCAAACCAATAGAGGCAAAACCCTAGAATGTATCCTGCTGTTTTTCCAATTAAAGCAGTCGCTAAAGGCATTAAGACCATCATTGTAATACATAGTACCGGAGCCGAACAGATTAGAACCCTTTGCTTATTCTTGATGATTTCCAATTAAGGTCCCCCCTTTTATATTTTATTTAAATACTTGTTCAACCAGCGATATGCTGCTTCGAGCATCTCTTTGGAAGCATAATGCCCTTTCCCTTCAAACTCAGCAAACCGGACTTTGTCCTTAACCTTGTAACAGTTCCGCAAAAGAGAATAAAACTGTCTCATCTCCTCTATTTTGATTGAATGATCTTTAACGCCATTGATCATCAGCACCGGAATCACACCTTCTCTTTCCAGAAGCTTTTTGCTTGGTTCAAAAGTACTGATCTCCTGCAGTCTTGTTCCATTGAAGTATATCTCGGCGCCAGGTACAGTCCCAGCCAAATCCTTCATAGCACTCGACCAAAGAGGTGTAGCAATCACCGGAACCGCTGCCTTAACATTTTCCTTACTGGTAGTAGCCAGATAGTGATATACAATTTGGCCACCCATAGAGAATCCCATGAGCCCAACACTGGAAGCGTCTGCTGCTTTATGTCCTGCATATGCTTCTATTAAAAGATCTATAAAGTCCGAAGTTTTTTCGATGGCTTCAAACATTTTATCTGCCTTTTCCAAAAAGTCTAAAGCCCTGTATTCCTCTGTCTCCAATTCTCCATGCCAGCAGGTGTCAATACATACACAGAAATATCCTTTCATCGCCACGTCTTGAGCATGATCAATGAGGTCTTCCTTCTTTCCTCCAAAGCCATGGAAAAGTAAAACCAACGCCTTTTTACCAGCGGCATCCCGATCATCCACTTCTAATACGGGTATATCTTTGACTTCCTTACGTTCAATTGTTATTCTCAAAACATTTCCTCCGAAGTCAGTTTCTACTTCTGCAAATTCTATCAAATTGTTTGAACGTAATAAAGCTTTTCATAGAGTTTCAATCTGCCCGGTTTATAACAAACTTAGCCCCGCAGGTCGCCACTCAACGATAATGCCCCCATGGGTCAATCCCCCGCCGAAACCATAAAGCAGCATTTTTTCTCCGGGCTTTATTTTTATTCCTGCAGAGCAATCCATATAGCAAGAGGGATCGTTACAGAGGACGTATTCCCGCAGAATTCATCTTGTTCGGACATCCTTCTTTCCCTTACCCCGGTCCTTCGGACAATCCATTCATCGCTGGTATCTACCATCCTTTCAAGGCCATGGTTCGTTAGCTTTCTCTATGCCAAGTAAGCACCCAAGCCAATGATTTTGGAGTTTGATATGTTATTCATAGTTACCTCCATCAATAATCGGATATAATATGACCTAGTGATATTACCTGGTAATATTAATATGCCATAAATTAGAAAACTATTCAATACTTTTTTTACAAACACAATGCTTCATTTAAATAAGGTAGGTGATTATATATAAGAAGTCAGGCTCGCACCTCTATAACATATGGACTGAAAATTCTTTTGAAATACTGCTGTTTAATGCAAATGAGATCCCTTAGTTCCCATTGATAAAAATCAGCATTGCTGAATAATTGGTATGCAATCATAGAAATTTATGTTAATATATAATAAGTATAATCTTTCAATAAAATCCCTATATAATCTTGTACTACTTTTACTATATCACTGCCTTAAAAAGCTGTTAACGATTGATCTCAGTAATATTTTCAACAAAACTTATTCACAAAGCTGTCGCAACTAAAGGTGATAAAAATGAACTCAAAGAAATCTATTCTTATGTTAACCTTGTTGATTGTTTGTCTTCTACTATCTGCTTGCAGTCATAGAATTGATAAGAAACTTCCTCCCAAAGCAGTTCAAGGTGTACTTGACCTTTCGTCCTGGAACTTCAGTAAGGATGGCCAGGTGGAGTTGGACGGCGAATGGGAGTATTATGACCGGCAGCTTCTGGAACCGAAGGATTTTGCAAATCCCGCCGTCAAGACCTTTCAATCTTTGAAAGTGCCTGATTTGAGCGAAACAAATAATTCTATTCAAAGAAAGATTTTTAGGCCGGATCAATATGGAACCTACCGGTTGAAGCTTATCTTCAATCCTTCGGAAATGATGGCATTGAACATATTCAGTGTGCACTACTCCAGCCATAAGGTTTGGATTGATCATCAGCTCATGGATGTCAATGGAGAAATCTCCAATCCCCAAAATAACTTTTATGGACAAAAGGAGTACTTTTTTAGTTCACAAAACAATATTGTTTATATCACGGTTCAGGTTTCCGCCCTTGCAAGAAGCATTATTATCGATACGAAAGATAACGTCGATCAAGCCATCGATGCTCAATCCCGTTCCCAGGTTTTTCTTATCAGTACCCTTCTGTTGATGAGCATATATCATCTGGCCTTATTCATTTTCAGACGCAAGGAGAAATCAACGCTCTATTTTTGTTTGTTTTGTCTTTCTATTTGTCTGCTTCAATTGGCCAGCGGTTATGACAATGTGATTTCGGATCGAGGATTGAATGGTATGATCGCCATGGTTATTTCCGTCTTCGGTTTCCCGACAAAGATGCTGCTTTGGCACGGTGCTATTGCGGGTGGACTAGGATTCATGCTGCTGTTCTCCTATGAAATATTTAAAAATATCTATTCCAGGAAGCTGATTCGGCTGGGTCAAATTCTCTTCGCCTTTTACATGCTGTATAATGTCTTGACGCTCATCTATTATTATATGAATCATAGAGGGAATGCTCCTTTAAACAAATATGCCAATATTGTTATCCTTGCCATTGTCCTCTACATTCTTTATGTGCAGCTGAAAGCCGTGAAACACAAACATGAAAATGCTGCTCTGATATTGGCAGGCACCTTGTTCGGAAGCTTGGCAACGATCAACGATATCCTGGTCTCTATTGGATTGCTCCATACAGGAAAAATGATCGCTTTCGGGATATTTATCCTGATTCTTTTCCAATCCATGGCGATTGCGCAAATTTTCTCCAAAGCTTTTAAAAATGTGGAACAATTATCTGAACGGCTTCTGATTCTGGACAAACTCAAAGATGACTTTCTTGCAAACACCTCCCATGAACTGCGCACACCGGTCCATGGAATTATTGGGATCAGTGAGTCCCTGATCGATGGGGCTGCCGGCAAACTTCCCGAACCGGCCGTAAAAAATCTCGAGATGGTGGTATCCAGCGGAAAAAGGTTATCCAGCCTGATTAATGACATTTTGGATTTTTCAAAGCTTAAAAACAGGGATCTTATACTACAAAACAATAAAGTAGACCTAAAGCAAATCGCAGAAGTTGTTTTAACAATTATCAAATCAACAACTAATAAGCATATTCAGTTTATCAATGAAATTCCCGACAACTTCCCTTACGCCCACGCAGATGAAAACAGGGTTGAGCAAATCCTGTACAACTTGATTGGAAATGCTGCCAAGTTTACGAGCACAGGCTATGTAAAGGTTTCTGCTTTTCAGGACGGGAACCATGCCGGAGTTTGTATTGAAGATACCGGTATCGGAATTCCCTCGGAAAAATTTGATGACATCTTCAAATCTTTTGAGCAGGTGGATACCTCCATTTCCAGAGAATTTGGCGGGACTGGTCTCGGACTCGGCATCACCAAGCAGCTTGTCGAACTGCACGGAGGTAAGATCTGGATTGAATCCCAAATCGGCCAGGGATCAAAATTCTACTTCACCTTGCCGATAATGGTTGAAGAGAAAATAGGCAATGATGAGATTAAGAATTCAGCCGTAATGCACACTGTGTCAAATTTCAGTCCAGATACAACAGCAGAAGAAAACCTGATCCTGTTTGAAGATCAAAAATCAGAAAATTCCAACATCAAGATTTTAATCGTGGACGATGAGAAAATTAATGTTCAAGTGCTCACCAATCAATTAACCATACAGCATTATAGAACAGAGACTGCCTCCAATGGAATCGAAGCTCTTGAAAAAATAAGGGAAAACGATTATGACTTAGTGCTCCTGGATATCATGATGCCCAAAATGTCGGGCTATGAGGTATGTAAAATACTAAGAGAAAAGTATTCGGCCTTTGACCTTCCAGTACTGCTCCTTACTGCAAAAAACCAACCGCAGGATATCGTGGTCGGATTTGATGTCGGCGCAAATGACTATATCGTTAAGCCCTTTGAAAAATATGAATTGCTGGCTAGGGTAAAAACCTTATTATCGTTGAAAAAGTCTGTAAAGGAAGCGATCGATAATGCAAGACTTGCCAACATCGACGGACTTACCGGGTTAAACAACAGGAGGAATCTATTTAACCTTGCAGCGCGTGAATTCTCAGCAGCCAAAAGATATAAAAGAAATCTCTCTGTCCTGATGCTGGATATTGATCATTTTAAGCAGTTTAACGACACCTATGGGCATGATACCGGGGATGAAATCTTAAAACTGGTTGCTTCGACCATTCAAGCATCTGCCAGAGGAAGTGATATTGTGGGAAGATATGGCGGCGAGGAGTTTAGCGTTGTTCTCCCTGAAACAGATTTGGAGGGAGCCAGGATCGTTGCTGAAAGAATTCGCTTCGCTGTAGAAGCTTTAAGAATGAAAAACGATACTTTCGGAGAACTCCAATGTACCTTGAGTATTGGGGTTGCATGTTGTCAAGACGAAGCAGCTTCCCTGGAGGATCTGTTCAAAATCGCCGACCACATGCTTTATAAGGCAAAAGAAAGCGGCAGAAACAGGGTTGAAGGATGAAAGGACAGTACTGTCCCCAATTATCTTACAAATTCATAATATGAACCATTGATTGTCCTTTTATCCCCGCTGATGTTTTTGTCTTCTATACTATATTTACCGTTAATGATATCTTTTGAAAGACCTATATATGTAAGGAGCACATCTCCGACATCCAAGCTGTGCTTGATGTTTCTATCCAAGGTTTTCAGCAGCCTTGGTACTTTATCTACATTGGCAACTGTTCCATGCTGTTTGATAAATGCATTAAGAAATGCCAGCTGGTTGCTTTTCCGGTCCACGTCAAATCTAGTTCCATCCTCCTTATATCCCTGCCTGAACCGGACAAAGCCCTCTGCCCTTTTCCCATCAAGCCGCTGCTTTCCTTTGGCAATATGGATGGAAAGGTCTTGGGTTGGGTCGTCATAATTCATATCATACGGTACATTCACTTCAACGCCGCCGAATAAGTTTACCACCTGATTAAAACCATCGGTATTGACTTTTACATATTCATCAACTTCGATGCTGAATTTTTCCTTAATCACTTGTGCCAGGAAGCTGATGGAGTTCGAACTGAACTTACCGTTGTAGCCAATGATTGCGCCGATATAATGTGTAGCATTCAACTTATAGATTCCTACTTCATTTGCTTTTCCTTGAGCTTGTAAAAAATCGCAGACCGATTTGCTGTAATCGACATACATATCACGAGGCAGCATGATAATGGCTACTTTTTTGTTCTTACTATCAACACTTACGATACCGATCGTATCATAAAGCTTGTTTCTGGCGTCCTCACCCAAAATCAATATATTCCTGGAACCCTCTTCCACAAGCTTCTCACTGTAACTGCTGCATGCAGTAACACGTTTGTCAGACTTGTCCTCCTGCAGAGCATCCCCTGTTGTCACAGCAGCTTGAGGCAGATGAATAGCTTCAGTTTCCTTCGTCATCGGTTTTTCCTCGTGCAGAACACTTGTGAGCACCTCAGCATCATACGGATCAGATTTTTTACCATACAAAAAATAGATACTTAAAGAACCTGCGAAAAGTCCGATTGAAAGCACGAGTACAATCCAAAAAACATACCTTCTGCTCAGTTGCATAAAGTGACCCCCGGTATCATCGTTGTTTCTCAATCCATTTTGTTTTTAATAGAGTACATTCTCGGCCATCACACCGAACCTACGATTGAATACGAACCATCATGAACCTTTAAATTCAGGCAATTTCCTCACTATTCCGTATGAAAATCAGCATTTCGGATCCAGGGCTAGGGTAAAATGTATTGCAAAGCAGTAGTTCAAGTCCTTACTCTTTTCTCTGACTAGTTGTAAATATTATACTTTTATACCATATCAAAGTGTGTGTAGATTGTCAAATTGGATCTTTCTCAAGCTTCCTATGGTGCTAAAGAATGAATTCAAAGAATCACGCTCTTCGACCCTAACCCTGATTTTAAATCAATTCCTGCTTAAAAACCTGCAGCAAAACTGCTCAATACCCTATAAAGGATTACTGTCAGTTCCGCTCTGGCAGCCAAACTTTTGGGTTTTACAGTCCCCCCCGCCCCTTGAACTGCTCCTGCTTTTGTAAGGCTGGCCACCGCTTCTTTTGCATAACCGCTTATAAACCTTGCATCATGATAACCTTCAAGATATTCCTCTCCTGCTTTTTCAAGCTGAATACCGGCTGCTTCAAAAGCCCTTACGATAATCACCATCATATCTTCCCTGGTGATACTCCCTTCCGGATTAAATGTTGTGCCATTGCCTTTTGCAATCCCAAGGCTTTTTGCTGTACCGATTGCATCATAATAGTATGCACCTTTCTTTACATCCGGGAAGTTGCTTTCGAAATCCGCTTTCAAATTCAAGGCTTTTACAACCATCAGGATAAAATCTCCCCTTTTGGTACTTTTCCCGGGATTGAACCTGCCTTTTTCATCCCCCTTGATGATTCCTTTTTCAAAAAAAACATCGATTGCCTTTACAGCCCATGCATATTCCATCCCTACATCAGGGAAATATTTTGATTGATGAATACTGATCCTGAGTCCGCTGCTTTCATTGTGGAGTCTGTCAAGTGCTGTGACAACGTAATACACGTTATTGGGATTGCTGATTCCCTTATCAATAAACTCCTGCCGGTCCGTACTGTTTCTCTTGACGGTAGCTATAAGCTTCGAGGCGCTTGCGTCGGAGTTGGTCTCTGCCCTTTCACTGTTGTCAAAGCGATAGACTGCATAATAATTTGTGTTTGCATCATTGTCATTCCAATAGAGCTTTATTCCCTCAGGCCGAACTTCTATTTTGCCCTTTGAAGGAACGCCGGGAGTCTTCCCGCCCTTCCATTCCATCGCAGGAACTATCGCTTTTGAGGACCATAGATCTCCCTTGATTGCACTTGCAACCGTTTGTTTGCTCAAATCATTGAAGTTCTGAATTCTAAACATAATACTTCCCTGCACTTCAGGCTTTGCCGCATTGAATTTGAGCTGCCTGGAAAACTCAGGTACAGCATTTTCTCCCTTAAAGTACTGATCCGGGTCTTCGTTTACTTTATAAAGCGCAAGACCGACATATAGGTGTACCTTCTTATCCTTACAGATACGTGACCACCAAGATGCAAGTTCGCCATAGGGCGCTCTTGTATTGGCGAACGTAAAATAGATTTGCGGAGCAATATAGTCTATCAGTTCTTCCTCAACCCATCTCTTTGTATCGGCAAAACAGCGCTCATAGTTTGTATAACTGGTATTTGTGTTTGAACCGTCCGCATGCCCGTCTTTTTTATTTCCCCAGACGCCCGAAGGACTAATGCCAAACTTTACCCAGGACTTTGCTGCTCTTATTTTCTTTGAAACTCCCTTAACCAGCAGATACGTGTTATTTCTTCTCCAATCTCCTAAACTTGCAAACCTCCCATTGTTGTATTTTCTATAGGTATCGCCATCCTTCAATTCACCCTCAAATCTTTCATAGTAGAAGTAATCATCAAAGTGTACGCCATCAATATCATAGTTATTCGCAACTTCAAGGACCCTCTCCTCAACCCATTTTCTGGCATCCGGTATCCCCGGGTCAACAACGAATCTGTCCATGGATGTCTTCACCCAATCGGGGTGATCCTTATATACACTCTTTTCTATATTTAAAGAATTTATTGTTGTATCTTTAACATCTACGGATATCCGATAAGGGTTAAACCAGGCATGTAGTTCCAGATTGCGCTTATGGGCTTCTTCTATGGCAAATGCCAAAGGATCAAAACCAGGGTCCTTTCCAAAGGTTCCTGTCAGATACCGTGACCATGGAACGATTTTGGACTGGTAGAATGCATCCCCTTCAGGGCTTACCTGAAAGAAGACGGCATTCATATTCATCTCCACCGCCTTATCCAAAATAGCAACAAGCTCATCCTTGCTTTTTTTCACTCTTGAGGCATCATCAACTATTTTCCGCGTTTCCGCCAAGGGCCAATCCATATTCGCAACGGTACAAATCCATGCGCCTCGAAGATGCCTTTTTATCAACGGAGTTTTATCAGGAATGTATCGCATATAAGTATCCCATGGTTTTACCTCTGCCTGCACTCTGCCAGGGAATGCAACAAACATCAGTACAATTGCAAGAAAAGTACATATTAACCTCTTGTCTCTCTTTTTCATAAGTCTTTTGTCCCCCACAGTGATAGATTTCTTGTTTGTGTAGCAAATCCAACGATATTCACAGAAGAATTTTATGCATAAAAAAGGATGAGCAGTTCAATGAAGAACTTCCCACCCCAGAAGTCTGACAAATCTTGAAAACAGGCATTAAACCCGCTCAACCGAAACAGAAATTATTCACTTATAACGCTTCAGCAGAATTTTTTTCAGTATAGAAAATTTTTCTTACCTCAGCGCGTTTCAACAAGTCGGGAGATCTGCCCACCGCCTGAAAACCCAAGCAGTCCCCACCGCCTAAAGAGGCGGAGACATTGATTTACTCGTTATATTTACATTATCAAAAATATAACTATATATCAATGAAAAAAACTGGTTTTAGACAGGATCTATTCCGCATTTTTTTACGTCCTTCGTTAATGTATACTGGTACTTATGAGTAAAATACAAGAACATCAACTCATATCACTCGTAATCCCTTCTTGACAATTCAAACTTAACTTTCAACAAAAGAAATGCCCAACTGCCTCACCTTATCCGTCAATTACTGCAATTCTCATTTTGTTTTCAAGAGGATTTATCTTGATAAAAAAAACACCTCATGGGAAGCACCGGGTACTTCCATGAGGTGTTTACAGCAGTTTAATATTATTCAAGATTCACCCTCTAAGATAAACGGGTTTCATAATCCTCGTATTTAAACCTTCTGATGATTTTGACTCCTTCCGTCTCACTGAAAAGAGCTATGGAAGGAAGGTTTACCCCATTGAACATGTTGTTCTTGACCATGGTATAGTGGGCCATATCGCAGAAAACCAGCTTGTCGCCGGGCTTTAACGGCTGTTTAAAGGAATAGTCGCCGATAATATCTCCAGCAAGACAAGTATTTCCGCCGAGCCGGTAGGTATAGGCATATTCTTCCGGTTGGCCGGCATCGATAATATTTGGCCTGTAGGGCATTTCAAGAACATCCGGCATATGGCAGGCTGCAGAAGCATCCAGTACAGCAACCTTCATGCCGTTATCCACAATATCCAGAACCGTCGAAACAAGGAATCCGGTATTTAAGGCAATGGCTTCTCCCGGCTCCAAGTAAATCTGTACGCCATACTTGTCTTTGAAGAACATGATCGAGCGAATCAGGGTCTCAATATCATAGTCCGGTCGGGTGATGTGATGTCCGCCGCCTAAATTGAGCCACTTCATATTCTTTATATATTTCCCGAATTTTTCATCCACGACCTTGATGGTACGTTCCAGGGTATCCGAGTTCTGCTCGCACATCGTGTGGAAATGCAGTCCGTCGATCCCGTCAAGCTCTTCAGGTTTGAAGTTGGACAAGGTGACGCCCAGCCTTGAATTCTTGTAGCAAGGATTATAAATAGGCGTCTGGATTTCAGAATACTCAGGGTTTACGCGAATGCCGCATTCGACCTTCTGGGGATAGTTCTTCACCTTTTCCTTGAAGTGATTCCACTGATCAAAGGAATTAAAGACAATGTGGTCGCTGTAGCGAAGGAGTTCATCAAATTCCTCATCAATATAAGCCGGCGCGTAAACATGAACTTCCTTCCCCATTTTTTCATAGCCGAGTCTGGCTTCAAACAAGGAACTTGAAGTCACACCTTTCAGATATTTGCCCACCAGGGGATATACCGAATGCATGGAAAATCCCTTCTGAGCAAGAAGAATACTACACCCTGTGCGCTGCTGCACAGAATGTAGTATCTCAAGATTTTTTATAAGGAGCCGTTCATCAACGATGTAGCATGGTGATGGCAGCGCTTTAAAATCAATGTTCATCCATTATACCTCAATCTAATAAAGTCGGTGAGAAATCTTCCTTCCAAGGTAATCCGTATTTATTCAATGCATCCATATACGGATCCGGATCAAATTCCTCTACATTGTAAACCCCTGGCTTTTTCCAGAGACCTTTCAGGATCATCATGGCACCGATCATTGCCGGAACGCCGGTCGTATAGGAAATTGCCTGTGAACCGACTTCCTGATAGCATTCCTGATGATCGCAAACATTATAAACATAATAAGTTCTCGGTTTTCCGTCTTTTATTCCCTGAATAATACAACCGATATTGGTTTTTCCTTTTGTCCTCGGCCCGAGTGATGCAGGATCCGGTAAAACAGCCTTCAGGAACTGCAGCGGAATAATCTTTTGTCCTTCAAACTCAATAGGTTCAATGGATGTCATTCCTACATTCTGAAGCACGCGCAAGTGATTCAGATAATTATCGGAAAAGGTCATCCAGAACCTGATTTTCTTTACTCCCTTTATATTTACAGCCAGGGATTCCAATTCTTCATGGTACAAAAGGTAAATGTTCTTTGGTCCGATTTCATCAAGATCATAAACCTTTTTAACAGAAAGAGGATCTGTCTCTTTCCATTCCCCATTTTCATAATAGCGTCCTTTTGCTGTGATTTCTCGGATATTGATTTCAGGATTGAAATTTGTCGCAAAGGGATATCCGTGGTCTCCCCCGTTTGCATCTACGATATCAATGGTATGGATCTCGTCAAAATAGTGTTTCTGGGCGTACGCACAGAAAACTCCGGTTACACCGGGATCGAAGCCGCTTCCTAAAAGCGCCGTGATACCAGCTTTCTCAAATCTTTCCTTGTAAGCCCACTGCCACTTGTATTCAAACTTGGGCGTATCCGGCGGCTCATAATTAGCCGTATCCACATAATGAACTCCTGTCGCAAGGCAGGCATCCATAATGGTTAAGTCCTGATAAGGAAGAGCAACATTGATCACGATATCCGGCCCAAAGCTCTTGATCAGATCAATCACCGCATCCGTATTATCCGCATCCAACTGTGCCGTTTGAATTTTCGTTCGGCCTCCGGCCAATTTATCTTTCATAGCTTCACACTTTGAAAGTGTTCTGCTTGCTATGCAAATTTCCTCAAAAATATCCGGGTTCTGGCAGCACTTGTGGACAACAACATTTGCAACTCCGCCGGCGCCAATAATTAAAGCTTTTCCCATATCAATACCTCCAATTCCTTAGCTGATCTAATACGCATCCTTTGCCTTACGGCGCAGGAACCTTATGGTTTTCACAATAAGGTGATTATACAGAAAAAATTCGAAATAATCAATAAAAATGACAAAATTTAAGCCTCATTGAGAAAACGAGCAATTTTTCATGATAATATCTCAAAAATTCATTAAAATGCTTTGTATTTCACCATCATCCAAATGTTAATTTTTAACACGTCCATGCATTATATTCCTATGGGTTAGTTTGCTCAAAAGGCATTGGAGTCCATGCTAAATCATGCTGGCAATAGTTGCTATGATTCTTGCTGCAGGCACCAGCAATAATTGAGCGGCCATCGTTCCGATGATCAAGCTGCAAACGATAAATATAATGCACCGGTTAAACTCCAGCTCGGATACTTGTCCCTTAATGACATCGTCTGTCATCATCGAAATAAAAGGATCAATGAAAATAAAAAGCAGAATGGTCGCAAACCCGTTGATTGCCGGTGCCAAATTACTGCAGGTGCTTCGGAAATCAGGGTTTAAACACCCGGCATATAGTGCTGCAACAACACCAACTGTAGAAATTGAAGTTGCAATGATATTCAGCAGTATGATTTTCTTGGGGATTCTCTTCAGACTTTTCAGCTGAGATATGTTTTCTCTTTTAGGCACAGAAATGCTGTGCTTGAACTGTTCAACACCCGCTTTAGAAAATCCATGGAAAAGCAATTTAGGGATCGAGCGGTAGATGCTGAACTTCTCCACTGCTGTTGAAAACACTTTAATAAAAGTCGGAATCAAAAGTGCCCCGGCGATTGATGCTAATGTAGCAGAAAGCAAAATCCACCGGAAAGCGAAAAGCAGGTCGCCAGAAGTTCCGGCTTTAATGCTTTTTTCTATTGTTTTCGCCAGCAACGGTCCTTGAATAGTATTTGCCGTTCTGGATATCAACGCAAAAACATTAAAAATGGCAAAAGCAACGGCAATTCTCCCGGTCTTCACTCCCACAACCCTGACGGAATAAGCCAGCGTTCCGACAATACTGATGATGAATGTCAGAATCAGTACAATCACAATTTGTGTACTCATCGAAACTTCCTTTCCTCTGCAAATCAACCACTTGGGCAATGCTAAACGCATTTAATAATTTTAAATTTATAGTAGGCCTTGTGAATACTTTAATCTTCTTTCTTTTTTGAAAATATCAAATCCCAAAAAACAATCCCTAAGGACATACCCAATGATATCGAAAAATTTTTAAATAAATCTATTCGATCCGGTTTGAAAACATGGTCAATGATTAAATTGAGCATACCAAATGAAACAAACAGAATTAAAAACTTCAACAGCCTTTTCCATATCTCCCTCAACTTTAGTTTTCTAGTGTTATTAACAGCTTTGACAATGGTGTACGCCAGCAATAGAAGGGCAAAAAGCAAATATCCCATCCCAATATTATATGCCAGGGGATGACGAACATCCTTGTATACCCCGAATAGCACCAGGATCGTATAGATTACAAACAATATATAGATAATCAGCGTAAAATTTAATGACAGCTTTCTTTTCATTGTCTTATCCTTTTTTACTTCATATTTCGCAGGATGCACCAAAACAAGCATCCTTTGTCGATGAGATTAACATCCAGTTTCTTTGATCTTTGATATGATTTTGCTGTATACCTTCTGCATGTGAGGTTCATTGGAATAGCGAATCGCTTCACTGATTGGAATCCATCGAACTCCGCTGTTCTCATCCACTTTGACCGTAACGGCTTCATTTTCATCCGCTTCAATCAAATAGGCAACGGATAGATGTAAATGCGGAGACACATATCGTCCCTTTTTGATATGGCCAAGTACTGTGAGGATGTCCATCGATATTATATCCGTAGTAGCAGGCCGAATTTTGGTGATTCCTGCTTCCTCTTTTAGCTCCTTCACTGCAACAGCCAGCAGGTTTTCCTCTCCATCTGCATGTCCCCCAGTCCAGGACCAGGAGTTATAGATGTTGTGATACACCATTAATACCTTATCCCTTGAACTGTTAACAGCAAACGCAGAGCTTGTGATATGTACAATTTCATTTTGTCGAGTCAATACGTCCTCAAAGGCTTGGATACAATGAAGAATCACTTCCTTGTCCTTTTGCTCTTGTTCATTATATGGAATATAATCTTTGATTGCTTCAATCCAATGCATGTAATCACTCTTTCCGGTTCATTGCCTTTTATAGTCATAGTGGTGTAATCAATATATTTTATGCTTTTTCAATCACGGTCTTCATTTCTTCCTTGGTTGCATCCAAATCCAGCAGCACACTTTTCATTCTTCTTTCCAGAGAACTTAAGAGCCGATTGGTATGATTAAATACCTGCTGAACGCTCGCGAGCGAATCACGGATTCGGGATTGAACCACCCAGTCGGAAATAAGCCCATCAAAAAAATAATCGGCAAAGGTTTCGAAAGACCCGATATTGATATCAATATCCATACTCAAGTCCACATCGGACAATTCCCGCTGGAATCTGCTCAGGGCAATTTTTGTATGAGAAGCATAATCCCTGGCTTCATCGATACGGGAGTGCTTCGCTGAGGTTGCAAGGAAACCTCCGCCCATCATATCCCACGTTCCCCAGTTCTCCGCACTTTCAAGGGACTTAATAACTCGTCCGAGTTCACTTTGTGCTATATTGCCTGAAGTTATGGCTTCCTGCAGTTCTTTCTTCTGCGCTTCAAGATCCGATGCTTTATCCAAAAGTTGATGCAATTCTATGGTTTTGTTGCCATTTCCCTTCAAAATACTTTCTTCTTTTCGCTTCAAAGCAACTTCATAATGGGACTCCGCTCCAAAAAGGCTGTTCAAGGTTTCTTCATAGGATGCCAATTCTCTTTCCAGCGCGGTAACCGTTCTGCAGCACTCATCGTATTTTAATCTGGCAGCAAGCAGCTCCTGCCTCTCTTTTTCCAGTTGCTGCTCCTTACTCCCAAGCACAGAGTAAAACAAGCCCGCAATACTAAAAGACTCAAGCTTTTTAACATCCTCATTCTCATGCTGAAGTATGTTTTCAAGTTTGGATTTACGCTCCTGTTCTTTCTTCAATTCCTGTTTTGTTTGCAGAACCATGCTTTCGATTTTTTGTTTTTTCCTAAGTCTTTCCTTTGCTTCTGCCAAGTCCTTGTTCAACTCTTCAAACATACCGAACATCCTTTCTTATTCAACATGCTGTTCCCGAAATGGAGAGACCAAAAATTCAATGCTTGTTCGTTTATCTATTATTTACGGAATATATCTGCAATCTTCTCAATGATTTTGATATTTTTTACAAATCAGCCGTTATTTATATAAATCCTGTTTTAGCTGATCCCACTACCAGCTTTGAAAGGGTTCGAATCCCGGATTCAATTTCCTTCGGTGAAGCATATGCATAGGACAGTCTAATATACTGATTCGAATGGAACTCATACAAGTTCCCGGGATGAATCAGGATCCGTCTCCCCAAGGCTTTTGTAAAGAGTTCAACCATGGATACCCCGGAATTGAGCTTTAACCAGATAAAGTACCCTCCGCCCGGAACGTTCCATGTAGCAATATCCTTAAAGTGTCTCTCCAATGCCCCCAGGGCAATATCTCTCCGCAGCTTTACTTTTTTTCTCATTTCTACGTTGTGCTCGCGATACTGCCCGCTGGCGAACAACTCAGCAGCAACACATTGGGAAAGTGTGCTCGACCCATAATCCGTCTGCATTTTTATATCTGCCAGTCTTGATATCACCTGTTCCGGACCAACAACCCACCCGCATCTGAGTCCAGGGCAAAGATTCTTCGACATCCCCCCGACATATAGTACATGTCCGTTTTCATCAAAAGCTTTCAGTGGTAGCGGCGGCTCCTTCTCAAACCACAGTTCCCTGTATACGTCATCCTCAATCACCGGCAGCCGTTCCTTGGCACATACACCCATCAGTGCTTTACGTCTCTCCAGTGTCATAACATTTGCTGTCGGGTTGTGAAAAGTAGGAATGGAAAATAACATCGATCCTCGCTTTTGTCGGTGGCGGGCGAGTAATTCCTGTATATTGATCCCTTCTTCGTCAAGAGGTATGCCTGCCAACTGCATTCCAAGAGATTGGAAAGTCCTCACTGAGTAAAGATAGGACGGTTTTTCCAGGTAAACAACCGATCCCCTGTACAAAAGACCGAGCGAAATAAGCTGGAGCGCTTGCAATGCGCCGGAAGTAATCAAAACACAGGTAGGATCCGAATAAATCCCCATCGTTTTAAGGTATTCGCAGATTTCCTTACGAAGCTGCATATATCCTTTTGGTTCTCCATATCCCAATGGACTTGAGGATCTAGACAACTTTTTTAAAATGCCTTGTATCGTTTGTCTGGGAATTAATTCAGGCCCTGGTTCACAAGAACCAAGCCGGATGAACCCCGGTTCAGACTCTGCCTGGTTAATCCGCTGCATGATGCTCTGGTTGGGCTGATGCATTCCGGAAGTGATATAGGTATTCCAATTAGGTGCATGTTCCATGGATAGAACATTCCATGTATTATTGATTACGACAGTTCCGCCGCCGGTATTTCCTCTGATCAGCCCCTCTGAAGCCAGTTCTTCCATGGCAGTTACAACAGTACTCCTATTGACACCAAATGCCTCCGACAACGCTCGCTGGCTGGGGAGTTTTGTACCAATGGCCCATTCACCGCTTGCGATTTTGTCCTTGATATACCGGATAATTTGTATATGTAATTGAGTCGGGTCATTCCTGTCCGGTCTCCAGTTGATCTCCTGCATACCCTCGCCTCCGCTTCCTAATAAATCCAATATATCATTTGGTTGGATAAAAAACAACCAAAGATGGTTGGAGACATTCTTCCTCCATTTCAATATAATTCATTTATACATTTTTACAAAACATTCCCTGGAGCGTGAGCATAATGATCCCTATAAGATTCCTAAGTGACGATGATGTAAAGAGTATTCTGGATATCCGCAATACCGTTGCTTGCGTTGAAAGAGCTTATGTGCTGAAAGCAAAGCAACGAGCAAGACTCTTTCCCTCGATTTCCGAGGATCTGATTCACGGAATTGCGGATATGGATATAAAATCCGGACTGTTGGATGAGGACGACCTCTATGGTCTGAAGCTGGTTTCCTGGTTCGGAAGCAACGAAAGGATAGGATTGCCTGCTTTGACGGGACTGGTGATGGTTTTCGATTTAAAAAACGGATTTCCAAAAGCAATAATAAATGCAAGGTATTTAACTGCGATGCGTACCGGAGCTGCCGGAGCAGTGGGTGTAAAACACCTTGCCAACCCGGATTCAGACGTACTTCTTGTTGTAGGAACCGGATTCCAGGCTGTTTTTCAGATAGCCGCCACCTTATCTGAAGTACCGACAATAAGGAAAGTGTATGCTTTTAATCCACTTCGCTACGATAGTGCTGAAAAATTTCTCAGTTCCATTCGGTCTGAGCTTGAAAAGATTCCGGAAGACCAGTATACTTCTTCTAAAGAACATTGGAAGCATAGAATCGCAGCTGTTCAATTCATTCCAGTTGAAAATCCATTAAAGGTATTGGAAGAAGCCGATGCAGTGATCACCGTCACCCCGTCACGGAAGCCTCTGATTTTCAAAGAGTGGATAAGGCCGGGGACACATTTCAGTTGCATCGGAGCAGACATGCCCGGCAAGCAAGAGCTGGATGTAAAAATCTTTGATGGCGCTGTTGTCTTTACAGATGATGCCCAACAATCACTTACAGTCGGAGAAGTCCAATGTGCGGTTAAAGCGGGTTTAATCCATGAAGAAAACAAGCCGACCGAAATCGGACATCTGATTCTTGGGGACGTAAAAGGCAGAAAAAAAGATACCGATATTACTATTTTCGATAGTACAGGCATAGCATTACAAGATCTTGCCGTATCAAGATTTTTAGTCTCAAAAGCAGAAGAGTTGAATCTCGGGAGGGTTATTCACCTTTAATCCAAACATGAAAAAAAGCAGGAGGAAACGATATGAAAGTAAAAGTATATAAAATGAGTACCTTTGCCAAGTCCATTGAGGGAGGAAATGCAGCCGGAGTAGCGCTGAATTCGGATTTTCTTTCTGAAAAGCAAATGCAGGAAATTGCCCGCATTCTCGCTTTTTCCGAAACAGCATTTGTTTTGAAATCCGAATGTGCAGATTTTAAAGTTCGATTCTTTACCCCGAATGAAGAAATTGATCTGTGCGGGCATGCTACCATTGGAACATTTTTTACTCTATCACAGCAAAACTGTATCAAGCCAGGGAAGTATTCTCAAGAAACAAAGGCCGGGATACTCAATGTCGAAGTAAAGGAGGACAAATCCATCTGGATGAACCAGACACTCCCTAGCTTTTGCGAAATTATTGATAAAGATGAAATTGCAGATTCCTTAAATATTTCCCCAACCGTTATGCCGGAGATTTTGCCGGCTCAGATCGTATCTACCGGCATTAAAGACATCATGATCCCTATTAAAAACATAGATGCTTTGCACTCCATCCATCCGGATTACAGCAAGATTGAAGAAATCAGCAGAAAGTATGGCGTCGTCGGCTATCATCTCTTTACTGCTGATACTCTTTTAAATGCAACCGCGCACTGCAGGAATTTCGCCCCATTATATGGAATCTCTGAAGAATCCGCAACTGGTACCTCTAATGGCGCACTAGGCTGTTACCTTTTTAAATATGGAATCGTCGACAGCCATCAAGCATCGAACCTGGTAATCGAACAAGGCTATTCCATGAAAAAGCCTTCAGAAATCCTTGTATCTCTAGTGGTCCAAGGAAAAGAAATTGCCGAAGTCAAGGTTGGAGGAAGGATACTTAATTTCTCAGAAACCGAAGTGGAAATTTGAAAATCCGAAGGCTTTAAGTTCAAGCCTTCCCCTGGTTTTCCAGCAGTTCAAGAATTTTAGGTGTACACCTTCGTCCGCTGCAAGGTCCGGATCCTGCGCCAGTTGCTTTCCGGACCTTTTCCAAGGTATCTGCACCCTCTAAAATGGCTTTTTTCATGGTAGACCTTGGTATTCCTTTACACAGACACACTTTTGTCAATTTATCCATTAATTCCGGGCTCAATTCACCCATAAACTCAGCCTCCCTCAGTTTAATCATTCTCTTACAAGTAAATTGTAGTCCTATACTATGATAAATATTCCATATGAAAAAAAGCTATGAGTTTTATTTTCTCATAGCTTTTGTATTTTTCCAATCAGTTAAACAAGTATATTCCTTAGCGTTCGTAATACGTGTATCCTCTAAGGCCATTGTCGTAGGCTTTCATGATCTCACGCCTGTCACTGGCACTGATTAACCCGTCACGGATAGCATCTTCCGCTGTTTCACGGAATCTCACCAGCATATCCTTTGGATCAAACTCAACATAGGACAATACATCCGCCACGCTATCCCCTTGAATTTCCTTGACAAGGTCGTAGTTTCCATCAGGATTGATTCTAACACTTACTACATTCGTATCTCCGAACAGATTATGAAGGTCTCCCAGGGTCTCCTGATAAGCACCTACCAGGAAAACTCCCAGATAATAATCATCCCCGTTTTTCAACTCATGCAGCGGTAATGTAGTGCGAACATCGTGCAAATCGATGAAACGATCGATTTTTCCGTCGCAGTCGCAAGTAATATCCGCGATGACCGCATTCCGCTTTGGCAATTCCAAAAGGCGGTGGATCGGCATAATCGGGAACAACTGATCAATCGCCCAGCTATCCGGAATAGATTGGAACACCGAGAAATTGCAGTAATAGATATCCGCAATAGCACTCTCGATATCTTCCAGATCCGGCGGAGAATTCTTCAGTTTCTGCTTTTCCTTTGCAATCTGATTGATGGTATTCCAGAAAACCTTTTCTGAAAACGCACGTTCACGCAGACTGATCCGGCCATGCTTAAACATATCGCGGATTTCATCGCGGTAGTAAAGAGCATCATTATAACACTCCTGAATATTCTTGAGTGACAGGTTCTTATTTACATCATACAGGTTTTTAATTTGCTCTGAAGTACTCTCATCCAGCTTATCCGGGATATCATACTCCTCGAACTTTTCCACATCCAGTACATTAAACAGCAGTACTGAATAGTAGGCAACTGTCGTCCTCCCTGATTCCGTAACAATTACGGGATGCGGTACCCCGCTGGAATCTAAAATAGACATTACTGCTTCGACAATATCGGTGCAGTACTCTTCTACTGTATAGTTTCTGCTGTATGAGTAATTCGTATTTGATCCGTCATAATCTACTGCAAGACCGCCGCCCAAATCCAGATAACCCATGGGTGCGCCTTCTTTCACCAATTCAGCATATACTCGGGTCGCTTCCAAAACAGCGGAACGGATATCACGGATATTAGGTATCTGGGAACCCAGGTGATAATGCAGCAGTTTTAAGGAATCCAGCATGTTCTTTTCTTTCAATGTATCCACCATAGAAATCAGCTGAGATACGTTCAAGCCGAAAATGCTGCGGTCACCGCCGGATTCGGTCCAATGGCCGCCGGCTTTTGCGGAAAGCTTGATGCGTATGCCCAGGTTCGGCTGAACCCCCAGGATCTGAGAACGTTCCAGCACGATGTCAAGTTCACCGGGCATCTCTATAACAAAAAAGCATTTGTATCCCATTTTTACAGCATACAGACCCAAGTCTATGAATTCTTCATCCTTGTACCCATTACAGATCAAGCAGGCTTCCTTGTCCTTCATGAGAGAAAGCGCTGCAACCAATTCCGCCTTACTGCCCACTTCCAGGCCGTGATGATAGCGCTGACCGAATTTGGTTACCTCTTCGATAACCTGCTGCTGCTGGTTTACCTTAATAGGATAAACTCCGCGGTAAACCCCTTTATAATTCAGTTTCTTCATCGCTTCACCAAAGGAATTGTTGAGAAAAGAAATCTGCGAGTCCAGCAGGTTCTCAAAGCGTAAAAGAACCGGCATGTCCAATCCGCGTTCCCGAACACCTGAGATTATATCCATAAGGCTGACAGCAGCCGATTCATTATCCTTGTATGGGTTCACCAGTACGTCTCCCTTTTCGGAGATCGAAAAATAGCCGGCACCCCAGTTTTTTATTCCGTAAAGTTCTTCGGATTTTTCCTTTGTCCATCTACCTAAAAGCTCTGTCTTATTCATGATTTCCTCCCCCCATCCTTGCATTCAATTGCTACCAAAATCTACAGAAAAAAAAGGTTCTTTCAGCAACCTCTCCTGAAATAACCATTTTGTTTCCTTCAGTTCCTCGCACAATTTCAGACAGCACTATATCTGATTTGATTATCCTTAATCCTTTTGGATCAAGACCATCTCCAATTTAGTGACAGAAATCAGCTATTCTCTGCAAACAATAACATATCCATACACCAATGTCAACAAGCATTGTGAGGAATGGCACAGTAAAACCGCGAACTTTATATAATTCTAAAATCCTATACCAAAAAAACAGCCGGTATTGCTCAGCATTACAAATAAATACTGATGATACCGGCTTGTTTCTTTATAGATTACAATCTGTTTTTTAAATCATATTGGATTCCTATCGGAAAGACAATATCCATTCCAACATAAAATCTTTTAGACAGCTGCAGGAACACTTTCCGCTTCATTTTTAACTGTTTCACCAGTCATTTTTTCACCGCTGATTGCGTCATTGTAGAAAGCAGCAATCGTTGCCTGCATGTAAGGAATAATCCAGATGTAGGCAATACCTAAAGTGATAGAGCCAAGTAAGAACCAGCCAATGAAAGTTAATCCCAACCAGAACAGTTTGCCCTTTTTGCCAACCATCAACTGTTTGCTTGCTCTTAAAGCTTCTCTTGCAGTCATGTTAGGATTATCCGCTAAAATGTATGGAGCCATTGAATAGGAAAGAGCCTTAATGATACCGGGGATATAAAACAACATAAACCACAGTGATAAGAAGAATGCAGTAATGATTGCAAGCCACAAAGCTTTGCCGAACACGCTAAAACCTTCAAAAACATTGCTTGCTTCTGAATTTTCTTGTCTGACAAGCCTCAAATTGTACTTCACGTAACCAACGTTCATTGCAGGACCACACAACGGTACCATAGACATGATCATATACAGAAACATTGCACCAATCGATTGTCCATACTTACCTTTTAACCCCTGTTTAGCCACTTGCTTCAGTTCACTTGATGTTTTCATTCCTCTCAGCGCTTCCTGGTTACCTGATACAGGAACCGATTCACGCTTAACCCCCTTCCAAATTTTATAATTTCCTACACCATTTTAATATTGATGACAGAAAATTACAACATATTTTTACAAATTATCCGATTTTATAACATTTTTTAGTATCCATAAAAAGGATATCCGCCTTTCTCCCCAGCTCAATTACTTTGCATCCTGTTTTTTAAAATTTATTTAAATTCACTCCATAATCATGACTCTGGAAGGGGCTTATTTCATGATAGATTTACTTAACAGGCACATATCCCGTCTTCTCAACCAGACTCTGACCCTCACTGGATAAAATCCATTCAACCAATCTTGGGATATTTTTGTTGGTATTGGACTTCAGTGTTACAGCATACACAGGAACAGTAAAGGGGTACTTTTTGCTGCGCACTGTCTCAGGGGTTGGTTTGATCCCGTCAACTGAAATATACTTGATCTGATTGTTCTTCATCATGGAAGATGAATAGTACATGAACGAGTATCCAATTGAGTTTTTCGCATTCTTATAGCTTGCCACCTGACGGATGACTTCACCCATACCTCCCGCAAAGCTTACCTTGGTAGGCTTCATCATCGGAATATCTTTCATCACCTTGTTCTGCATGATCGTCTGGCTTCCCGAATCTTCGGGACGTTGGTACGGCAATATATTTCTGTCTTCGCCGCCGACCTCTTTCCAATTGGTGATCTTTCCCGTATAAATATCCTGTATCTGACGGACTGTAAGTTTATCCACAGGATTTCTCCTGTTTGTAAAAAACACAAAAGCTTCACTTCCGATAGGGGTCAGTACGAACGCATCTCCTTTGGCTTTAATCCTTTCATTTTGTGCTTTGGACGGTTCTGCCACAAAAATGATGTCTGTCTGGCCATTAATCAGATTTTCATAAGCTTCCGAAGTCTTTGAACACTGCACAATATTCAACGGATATTCCTTGCTGGAAACAAAAGCTAAAAACATTTCCTTCTCGCTGCTGTTTTTATTGGCTTGATAATAATCTCCCAACCCTTTATAAACCGCCTGAACAAAAGCAGAGTATACCGGATAGGCAGCCGTTGCTCCATCCAGACGCGGCATTTCATCAAAGGAAGTGAATTGCAGCGATGCTGTTCCATCGAGTTTTGCTATACCATTGTTCTCCTTGAAGGGCGCAACTTTCACCAGGTCAAACTCCATCAATTCCTTCCCGATGGTTGATTTGCCGTATTGCAGTTCAATCA
Source organism: Clostridia bacterium (assembly GCA_026418695.1). Lineage (GTDB taxonomy): Bacteria > Bacillota > Clostridia > Acetivibrionales > JAFADI01 > SKW158. The sequence goes on along the minus strand of JAOAAU010000122.1, from coordinate 132,378 downwards.
CGCCGTTTTGGATGATTTCCCTGGAATCCGCTACTGTCAAGATCATAAATGCTGCAAACAGCGCAGCAAATCCAATTTTCAGATTCCGTGCCGTCTGACCTTGGATTGCCGTTTTACCAATCCTCTCGTCCAGCAGGATTCCGGCTAAAAATCCTGAATATCCGCAGATTTCTGCGATGGGAATCAGGTAAGGCAGTCCTGACAAAGCAAGGCCTACACTGAAAAGAAATAGAAAAGGATTTTTAACCGTATAGATCCCCCACCAACCGGAATTATGATTGCCTTTTGAAAAAATGACAGCTAAAGCTGTAAAAACAAGGGCATAAAGTATTGGAAGCAATGGAGTCAAATACCTTGCCTTTGCTGATTCCGGCTTCCCTCCGTACCGTCTGGAAAAAATAAATCCGATGATTCCTCCGGCAAGCAAGGGTAAAAATAATGCGATCAATATGTAGATAAGTTTAAATGTGTCTTCTCCATACTTGGAATTAGAAAGCATTTTCGACAAATATCCTGGAAAGCCGGACATCAGAATGAGTCCAAAGGTCAAGACAACTGGAATAACAATCATCTGTAAAGCAAAAGAAGCAATGATATAACCTTTTCCGGATTTCATAACAGACCCCTTTCGTCTCCTCAATTTCGTGTAGGTTTATGTGAAACATTAAACATAGTGACTCCATTATACCAAATATTTGTAATCTCTTAACATACAAAAGCATTTCCAATCATTTGAGGACAAAAGTGACGGAAATGCCTGAATATTTCTGTTGCATTGAATAAGTCGTATCATTCTTTCCTTTGCCTTCTTTTGAAGACAATGAACATTAATGTCGTGACGGTAAAAAAAAGAATGAGTACCATAATAAACATTCTGGTATCGAAAGAATTATTGTCCGCATTCATGGTCGTGCTTAAAGCTTTCTGTTCTGCTGAAGCTGTAGCAATCGCCATTGCTGTATCAGCCTTTGCTTGTTTTTTCTCATCACCAGCTTTCACATCGGCTTTATGATTTGGAGATTTCTCTTTTTGATATGAGAGTTCCTCAAGTTTATAAACCCGTTTTCCTCCTGTTCCAAGCTTTTTTATGTCTTCTGTCAAATTGCATTTCGCTGACTTTTCAAAGTCACCTTTTTGATAAATGTAGACTTCCTTATTCCTTAAGTCATATACATTGGAGTATTTTGTACCGCCATCTCCCCAATCCTGAGAAGTGGCTTTCAGGATATCGGCAAAGTAAGTTACCGAGATGTCCTTTTGATCCTCCAACATTTCTTTCGCTTTATCAAATCGTTTACAGGGATATCCACCCAGCTTTTGATTGGAGAGCCAGAAATTTGTTGCTATTTGATAATTTCCTTCCTTAGGTATGATTCTCATTTCATTTTCTACCCACTCAACTACTGCCGTGTTTCCGGTCTCATCCGCAAAAAAGATATGATCGCTGAAATTACCTGGGATGTTAATCTTCTTGACCATTTCTATGGCTTCCTGAACATTTGTACATTTCGATAAAACAACTTCTCCAAAATCCATACCAAGCAGGGTGTTTCCCTTCTTAAAAGGAACTTTGGATGCAGGACAGGTTGCACCATCGTAAAACAATCCCTTTTCATTCATTCCGCCCTGCACATAGGAAGATAGTGCGAAGCAGACTCTTCCGTAGGAGTCCTCCTCCGGGGCAACCAACCACATGTTTGAAGGCATGGAATATACCCAATCCTCGTTGTTTCCTACCAACACCTGATCCCCCTGCTGTTTTTCAAATATTGTACATGCACTGACTTGAATATTAAAGGATAGTAAAAGTGCTATAATAATACCTGAAGACACAATTCTTTTATAAATAACCATTCCCCCCAAAATTTTGCTTCTACTTTTTCAAGTACCTAATCATCAGCATATCATCGTCTCAAAAAATATACTTATGAAGTGATATTCTTTTCATAAGTCTGCTTAACACCAAACGGATATTTAAGATAAAACATAATCAGTATAACTCCCGCGATGAATGCACTTCTCCACCAAACAACATGGGCTGTATTTGCTGAGTCCGCAGATGTAATCAAAACATCTCCCAACCCTCCGATCCACCATAGTGGAATACATATCAGCCAGTGTTTTGCTATTCTGAATATGGTGATGAAAACAATACCAATGATAAAGAGTTCAAACTCCGGTTGAAATCCTATATGATGCAGCCAGTAGAAAGCCGACGATAGTATGACTGCAGGAATGGCTCCGAAAGCTTTCTCAAAATAGAAAGTTAAAAACACAAAGAAAAATATAAGTTCATATATGTTTGCAGCCATGATGATTGATGCCCTGATGATGGTCGGAGTGCTCAAGAGAGAAGAGGGGTCAGTAATTCTCATAATAAAGTTGATTGACAGCAGTGCACCCAGGATGATACTGATAGCAACATATTTTATTGGTTTATCAAATCTTAATCCGGCATGAAAGAAGTTGGATTTGTCTCTGGCAAGAATTATAAATGGAAATATCAGTCCGATCATTGAAATCTGAAATACATCCCTAATTATAAACCATGCAAAATCAGACTGTGCATATTTTAATAGAAAGCTGAGCGCGATCGATGCTATTCCTAACAGCAGTGTAATTCCTGTAGTACGGTCGGGTTTGAATTTAAAAAACTTCTTCATTGATTCATTTCTCCTTTTTTCCTCGTTTCAAATCAATGGCCAGGTAATGATTCCAAGCTTCATTGTTATCCATATATTCAATGAGCTCTTCAATCATTTTTATCTCGGCATTGATCAAGTTCATATTCCTCTTTAAAATAATTATGGCCGTCGAAGGTATTTGCTTATTGTCTTCGAACATTTCAATCTGTTTCTTCATACGGAATGAGCCATGTTTGAACTTTTCGAGCTTTTCCTTTAATATTCCATATGCCTCTTCCTTATGTAAATGACATATGAACATACAGGCAATATTCGATTTGACATTGTCCAGTTCAATACAGCCAAGATACTCTTTCAGAGATTGTTCAAGCATCTTCCGCCCCTTTTCCGTAACAGAAAAGATCGTTTTCTCCGGCATATTGCTGTCTTTCTTTACCGTTCCAGTAATATACCCGTTTTTATCCAGATTTCTTACGGTTGCATATACAGAGGATGCCGCCACAGGGAACCATTTCTTCACATTGATTTCTTCCAGAAGCTTATTGATTTCATAAGGATTCAGAGGCCTTTCTTTTATTATCCCGAGTATCAAGACACTTACTTTGGGTAACACATAACCACCTGCCTTTAGTATATTTACATACTACTATATCCATATACTACTATATTTATATACTAATTGGAACATAATGTCAATCAAAATATGCAGATTAAATAGAAAAGGAGTTCATAGTTGAACTCCTCAAGCATATCTTATTTGATTTTTACTTTTCTTATCTGTTCTTCCTGCTCCTGTGTAATCCGTTTTATGTAATCCTTCATGTAGTTTAATGAACTGCTGTCTTCATAGACAATGCTTAACCCATATTGAAAGTAGTGTTCGCTTTGGATCTTTCTGGCGATATTGGTCTTTAAAAATACAATATGCTTATCCATATAGACATCCACTTCTAGTTGCTCATTTACCGGCAGATCCGCTTTAGAATAGATCATCATGCCATAATAGCTCATGTCTTTGATGATCCCAATCTGCTTTTTTTTACACTCCCTTGTCCGGATATCCGTATAAATCGAAACCGGATAACGTTCCCACTGTCTGTTCTCTGCGCCTGTCTCCAGCTTGTCAATCTTCAATTCAATGGTATCTTCCTTCGTCTTCAGCCCTAGAACATTACAGCCCTTAAGGGCAATCCCATCACTTTTTTGGATTCCCACGACAGCAGGATCTCCTACAATGAAGCTCATTACTGCAAACTCTTTTGCGAGCTTCACTTTCATGAATTCAGGCTGTACATCCAGAACAACACTTTTGTAAGGGTTGATTCCGGAGTAATGATTGATTGCAACGATATCTCCCGGTTTAATTGTATCCAAGATCAGCACCCCCGAAATAGAACCTTTCGTCATAAGACGCAGGAACTTTATTATAGAATTATCACCTGAAATTAAGGAATCTTATGATGCCATAAAGAGGTTTTATAAGGAAAACGGGAATTTACCCCTCAATGATTTTAATATGAATTTGCCTGCTGCGTGGACCGTCAAATTCGCAGAAATATACACTCTGCCATGTTCCTAGAACAAGCCGTCCGTTTTCTATGATCAGCTGTTCTGAAAACCCAAACAGGCTTGCTTTGATATGTGCGGCAGAATTCCCTTCCATATGCTGATAATCACTGTCAAAAGGAATGGTTCTATTGATCTGCCGAAGGATATCCGAAACAACATCCGGATCTGCATTCTCATTAATCGTTACCCCGGCAGTCGTATGGGGAACGAAGACAATACAAATGCCCGACAAGATACCGCTCTTTGTGACAACTTCCTGAATCCTCGGTGTAATATCGATCATCGCTGTTCTGGATGGAGTTTTTACATTTATTGTCTGCATCACAATCACCTTCAAACATTATATCTCCAAAGTAAAATTCTGTACAGGAATTTATTGTATAAGATTATTGACAGATGCTCGCCATATTAGACAACCTACATTTAAAATCCGTACATGGGCTTCGGAATCATCAACCGTATAATTCTTCTTATATAGAAAACCCGTGAGAAATAATCTCACGGGTTTGATCCACGCAAATTTTACTGACTGTTTTTTAGGTATTCATCAATAGCTTTGGCCGCTTTTTTTCCAGCTCCCATGGCAAGGATGACGGTAGCTGCACCTGTAACAGCATCTCCGCCGGCGTACACTCCTTCTTTGCTGGTGGAACCTGTTTCTTCATTCACAATGATTCCTCCCCACTTTTGAGTTTCCAATCCGGGAGTCGTAGAGGATATCAATGGATTAGGGCTCTGCCCGATGGCAATGACCACTGTTTCAACATCCGCCACATGTTCCGAGCCTTGCTTTATCACAGGCTTCCTTCTGCCGGAAGCATCCGGTTCACCCAATTCCATTTCTACACATTCAATTCCCTTCACCCATCCATCCTCGGTGCCAAGGATCCTTGTCGGGTTGGTCAGCAGCTTGAAAATGATCCCTTCTTCCTTGGCATGGTGAACTTCTTCCAGCCTTGCGGGCATCTCCTTTTCGGATCTTCTGTAGATGATATATACCTTTTCAGCGCCAAGCCTTAAAGCACTTCTAGCCGCATCCATGGCAACATTGCCTCCGCCGACAATTGCAACATTTCTGCCGATCTTCACGGGGGTATCACACTCCGGGAACTTATATGCCTTCATCAGGTTGATTCTTGTGAGGAATTCGTTAGCGGAATAAACCCCATTGAGGTTTTCTCCCGGGATTCCCATAAAGCTGGGCAGGCCCGCGCCTGAACCAATAAAGATTGCTTCGTAGCCCTCTTCAATCAGTTCATCCAGAGACAACACCTTACCGATCACCATATTGGTTTTGATTTCTACCCCCAACTGCTTTACTGACTCAATTTCCCTTTGCACCAGCGCTTTTGGAAGTCTGAATTCAGGGATTCCATACATCAATACGCCTCCGGGTACATGGAAGGCTTCAAAAATGGTAACATCATATCCCAGCTTCGCCAAATCCCCTGCACAAGTCAAACCGGCAGGACCGGACCCGACAACCGCTACTTTTCTATTCAGCTTTCCAACTTTTTCCACTTTGCTTTCCCTATTGGCCAAATACCAATCGGCAACAAACCTTTCCAGACGTCCGATCCCGACAGATTCTCCTTTTTTTGCTCTGACACAAAGGTTCTCACATTGAGATTCCTGCGGACATACCCTTCCGCAAATCGCCGGCAGGCTGTTCGTTTCCCTTACCTTGTCATAAGCCTCCTCGAACCGGCCCTCTGCAACAAGCTGAATAAATTCAGGAATCTGGACATTCACCGGACATCCGGCCACACAAGGCTTATTTTTACATTGAAGGCATCTCTGTGCTTCTTCTTTGGCCATGTCTTCCGCATATCCCAAAGCAACTTCCAGAAAATTTTTATTCCTTATATTCGGGTCCTGTTCAGGAATTTTTACTTTATTCAAAGACATATTAGGCATTGGTTTGGCCCCCCAATCTGCAAGCATGTTCTTCCTGGGATCTTTTTTCCTCACTCTTGTACATCATTTGCCTTCTCATGGCTTCATCAAAATCAACTTCATGTCCGTCAAAGTCAGGTCCATCCACACACGCAAACTTTGTTTTGCCCCCAACGCTCACACGGCACCCCCCGCACATTCCTGTTCCATCGATCATTACAGGGTTCATGCTTACGAGCGTTTTAATCCCATACTGTTTTGTAAGGTTGCTTACCACTTTCATCATGATCAAGGGTCCGATGGCAATCACAAGATCATACTGATTTCCTTCTTCAATCAATTTCTTCAGCATATCCGTCACAAAACCCTTGTTTCCGTTGGAACCGTCATCGGTTGCAACAATCAGCTTATTGCTGACTTGCTGCATTTCCTTTTCCAGGATGATCAACTCCTGATTTCTGAAACCTACGATGGAATGTACTTCCGCCCCCAACTCGTGCAGTTTCTTGGCTTGCGGATATGCAATGGCCGTGCCTAGCCCACCGCCGATCACCGCCACCTTCCTATATCCATCAAGGTGGGAAGCAACACCTAAGGGTCCGACAAAATCGAGGAGGTAGTCACCTTCCTTCATTTCTCCCAGCACTTTCGTTGTCTTTCCTACTTCCTGAAAAATAATTGTAACCGTACCCTTCTCACGGTTATAATCGGCAATGGTCAGCGGTATCCTTTCTCCATTTTCATCGGTCCTCAGGATAATAAACTGTCCCGGTGCCGCTTTTTTTGCAACATACGGGGCTTCAATCTCCATCAGCTTAACTGCTGGATTCAGTACTTGCTTTCTCACAATTCTAAACATAGATTTCCCCCTCATTTCATTCGATGCTTGCTTTGATTTATTCGACGCATAACCGGCTGGTAATATTGGTTTTAACATGTAGAAGCTGGTTTCACCCGGCTGCAGATTTTTCGGATGTTTATGAGATACAGAACGCATTCATTTCACATAAAACTATTTTATCCCTTACCCTTTATTAAGTCAACTTTCATAAACTATATATGCTCTAAGCTTTACATAAATACATAAGCAGATTTTTCATTCATGGATTATAAGATAAGGTATAAAACATTCTTCATTAGACTTCCATCATAACATCATTAAACTTGATGTAGTTTTGGTTGAATTTGATTGTATTTTAATTATACTTGACAGAATTTGACGTCATGATATAATAGAGTAAACAATTGTGTATTCTGGAGGTCTGATCGATGAAAGTAATTGATTTGTTTAAAGAAAAAGAACCGGTAATTTCGTTTGAAATATTTCCCCCAAGATTTGATACCCCATTGGAAACAATCTTTGACAAGCTGGAACAATTCAGTGAACTGAAGCCGGATTATATGAGCGTTACCTACGGAGCCGGCGGCAGTCAGCAGGGAAGAACCGTTGAAATCGCATCAAAAATCAAGAACGAGTATGGGATTGAGTGTGTCGCACATTTCACCTGCGTAGGTCATTCAGAAAATGAAATCAATGCTATGCTCCGCCTCATGCTGGAGCATAAGCTTGAAAACATTCTTGCACTCAGAGGTGATCCCCCTGTGAATCAGCCGGATTTTGATTTTAGTAAAAACGTCTATCAGTACGCCAGTGAGCTCATCGGACATATCAAAAGCAAGGATAACTTTTGCATCGCTGCCGCGGCTTATCTGGAAGGCCATCCTGAAAATAAAACCCTGAAGCAGGACAGAATGTTCTTAAAGCAAAAAGTGGATGCCGGTGCGGATTACCTTGTGACCCAGTTTTTCTTTGATAACAGGCTTTTCTATGATTTTGTCGACAAAATCAAGTCCATTGAAATTGATTGTCCCGTAGTACCTGGCATTATGCCCATTTTCAAGGCAGACCAGATCAAGACCATGACCGCGAAAAGCGGCTGTTCTCTCCCTGCCAAGCTGGTGCTGATGATGGATAAGTACAGCGACAATCCCGATGACCTGGTAAAAGCCGGTATTGAATACGCCAGCACACAGATCCGGGACCTGATCGACAACGGCGCAGACGGAATTCACCTATACACGATGAATCGTCCAAAGTCAACAAGAGAGATTCTGGAGCAAGCCGGACTTATGAAGTAAGCTTTTACAGAAACAGGTTCCGATAGCATAGAGTAAGGCATGGATATATGAGCATCCATGCCTTAGTTATTTTTCGTGTTTAGTCCGCTACTAATGGGTATGGCATTTGCTTAACGCCAAACACCCAATAAAAGGAACTATCTCTTTTACAGGTCAAAAGGACTGATGGTATAGCCTTCCTCCTGAATTCCCTTGATGATCCTGTCCAGCGCTTCCGCATTGTCCTTGGATACTGCATGAAGCAGGATGACCGCACCATGATGCAGATTTTTCATGACCATGTTATACGCATAGTCCGCACCCTTTTGATTGTTGGTCTCGAAATCCCTGTAGGCAAAACTCCAGAATATCGTTTTATAGCCAAGGGCTTTGGCGGCAGCCAACGTTCTTTCGCTGTACTCTCCTCTGGGTGGCCGCATATACTTAAAACCTTTTCCATATCTTGAGCCGAATTCTTTTTCAAGACCAAAGAGTTCATTTTCAAGTGCTGGAATTGTAACCGCCGGCAAGCTTGGATGGTTGATCGAATGGTTACCGACCTGGTGTCCTTCCTGCAGCATCCGTTTTACCAAGGCTTCCTGGGTCTTGATATAGGGGCCTGTAACAAAGAACAAGGCTTTCACTTGATTCTCTTTCAAAGTATCCAGAATTCTGGAAGTATATCCGTTCTCATACCCCTCATCAAAAGTCAGGTATACTGTTTTTTTTGAAATATCTCCAATATAGATGCCGTCATTTTGGGCAATCATCTTTTGAGCAACAGCAGGAATTCCCGGCGTTTTATGCTCCTTATTCATGGTAATCCACCAGGCATATCTGGTATTATCCAGTTTTTCCAAGGCCTCTTTATCCAGCTTTTCTAACTTGGCTGGGGAAAACTCAGGCTGTGTAGGGGAAGGCACTTCCGGTTTATTCTCAGGTTGTTGTTTTTTCTCCGTTTCAACCTCTTTTACTTTCTCTTTTTGCTTTTGTGATTCTGTTGCTTCGCCAGGTTCAATGTCGTGAAATTTCACGGTTCGTTCTTCTTTGCTCTCTTTTGTTGTTTCAACCTTAGCTGTTTCAACAGTTTTTGAAGCCGGAACGCTGCATCCGGCCAAACTAATGCATAAAACCGCTATCACCAGAAATCGTAACCTCACCATATCATTTTCGTCCTTTGTACAAATTCAATATCTATAGAAAAATATACTATTATATAATTATACATAAAATGTCGAAACTTAGATATGGTGATTTTATGAAAGATTTTTATTTTTTTGTTTCTCCAGATTTAAAAACTCGTCAAAGGTAATCTCCGTATTATATTTCAACATTCCATCGATAATTTCCTGTTCTGTCAAGACAGCGAGAATATTCAACTCCTCATCCAGCACATAGATAATATGAAACCTGTCAAAATCCATTTGTTTGATGACTTCACTCATATGAAGGGTTTTGATAACCACCAAATCCCTTGCCTGATAAATACCCTTTTTCAGCAATCGAGCTTTTCTGTAGATAATGTTTTTTACGTTCATTAAAGCCACTTCAACTCCCCCTTCATGGAATGAAAAAAAAACATATACACCGATAATCATCACGCTGAAATTCCAATTGCTGCTGACGAGCTGAAAAAATCCAATCGCAATCAGGATACCTGCCAGGATACGATTAATTCTCTTGGTATACTTTTTTGCCGAAAAAAGTCCTACCGTGCCTGCCAACACTTCTTTCAGTATCATACCCCCATCCATCGGAAAAATCGGAAGCAGGTTAAATAGGGTCAGGCAGATGTTTGCAGAGATAAAAAAAAGCATATCATTTGACTTCGGCAAATAATATGAACTCATCATCCAGCCACCCAAAGCAAGCATCAGGTTTAAAACCGGTCCTGCTGCATATATGATTATATTTTTGAAACTTAAAAGGTCACTCTCCAGGATACTGGCATTCATGCCTACAGGAAGTATCCGGATGGAATAGACTTTTCTTCCCAGGATTGCAGCAGCTGTAATATGTGCCGTTTCGTGAAGCAGCATTGACAGGTTCGTAATAATGTATTCCCTTGAATACCCTGTAACCATTACAATGGCAATCACTGCAAAGAAGAGCGGATCTATTTCAATTTTTATATTTCTGCAACGTAGAAAAACAATAAGAACAAATCCTCCTCTGGATATTCTCAGTCCTTGCTTGCAATATCGATATACTGTTGCGGATCTACCGGCTTCCCATCCTTCCGTAATTCAAAGTGTAAATGAGCTCCAACAGATGCTCCGGTATTTCCAACCTTTGCAATAATATCCCCCTGCTTTACTTTCTGTCCCTTTTTAGCAGTTAAAACAGAACAATGTGCATACACAGAGGACCATCCGGCAGTATGGCGGATCTTGATATAATTTCCAAGGGTTTTTTCGGACCCAGCTTCAAAGACTTCACCACCCAGAACCGCTTTAATCGGCTCCCCTTTATTGGCTTCAATATCAACGCCTTCGTGGAAGATAGCTGTCTTTTTGATAGGATGGATTCTCTCTCCAAAGGATGAACCTACGAGTCCGGCCACTGGCGGTATGAGATTCACGTTCAGCGGAAGACTGACTTTTTCTCCGATACTTTCGCCGGATCTGGAAGTTCTTGTTTCCGTTGAACTGATCCGTTCATTAGCATTTGTATCCTGCAAGTCGGTTTGTTGCTTGTTTTCAGTCGCTGTATCCGTCGCATGATACTCTTCTTCCGTATAGAAATCATTTTGAGTGCTTGCTGGAAGCGTAGCCTCATTGATGTCAGGAATGTCCGTATCCTTCTTGTTATCGCTGTCGGTCAGGGCTTTTATAAACCCGTCCACATTTTCGTACAAACCTTTGATTTCGATATTTTGTGAAATAGCAGCAGTTACCTTTTCACTAAGATAATTCGTGAAAGGCATATTCACATACTTGATGATTCCTGCGATCCCCAGGATAATCAAGCACACTACCACCTGCTGCGCAATCTTCTGAGAAAAATCCATGGAATTCCTGTAATTCTTTCTTCTTCGCTTGTGCGTTTTGTGCCGCGGGTATCTAGGCCTTAAAACGATATCATCCATAATCACACTTCCTCTTTCAGGCGTTTATCGGTTAGTATGCCAAATAAATGCATTTGTTGTTTTAAAATTTTTATTGGCTTTGGCTTTCTTTACTTCATTATATTTATGCTATGGAAGATTTATTACAAGCTGAGCAGGAATAGATCGACCGGATGAATCAAATAATAGATTCAGCGAGGTGAAAATCATGAAGCATAGAATTGCAGTAGAACCAAATCTGACACCTGTAAGAGAATACCTGAGCCAAAAAGGATTTGAGGTTGAGAGCATCAACTTTGACAAGGAATCCTCAAAAATCAAAGGAGATTTTGATGCCTTTGTCGTAACCGGGTTGGATACCAACTCCCTCGGATACAATGACACAACTACAAAAGCGCCGGTCATCAATGCATCGGGGCTGACGGCGGAAGAGGTATACCAAGAGCTTCAGAACAGATTACTATAAATAAAAAAAAGGAACTTGTGAAATTCACAAGCTCCTTTTTTTATCAACTAAAATTATTTTCCGCTGTTTTTTACATTCCTTATGGGAATATTGGCTACCAATGCAGGAACTATGCGGTCGCCTTCTTCGCTCTTTGTCCTTGTCAGCTGGATATCCAGGGCGCTTTCATCAACATCCATGTAATTGGTGATCACTTTAATGATCTCACCCTTTACCATTTCAAGAAACTCAGGAGAAACATTTGCCCTGTCGTGGATTAGCACCAATTTTAGTCTTTCCTTCGCAACATCCTTGGATGTCTTTGATTTTCCAAATAATTTTGATAAATCCAGTAGCATAGTTACCTCCTATCAAGTTGCTTTCAGACCAAACAACTTTTTCAGTTTTATCATTAACCCTTCATCCGTCTCAAGGTTGAGAAGCGGAACTTCTTCACCCATGATTCTTCTTACAATGTTCTTGTAAGCTTGTCCAGCCAGTGATTTATCATCCGTAACTGCGGGTTCACCTTTGTTTGTGGACACAACGATTTTTTCATCATCAGGAACGACACCAATCAGATCAATCGCCAGAATGTCGATGATGTCGTCAATGTTCATCATATCGCCGCGCTTCACCATATCCACACGGACTCTGTTCACGAGAAGCTTGGGATTTCTGAGCTCGTTTGCTTCCAACAAACCAATAATCCTGTCTGCATCCCTTACGGCAGAAACTTCAGGGGTAGTGACAACAATGGCTCTGTTGGCCCCTGCAATTGCATTTTTAAACCCTTGTTCTATCCCAGCGGGACAGTCTACCAATATGTAGTCAAATTCTTCCTTGAGTTCGTTGCATAGTTTGATCATCTGTTCAGGATTCACCGCTGACTTATCTCTGGTCTGTGCTGCAGGCAAAAGGAACAGCCCGTCATAACGCTTGTCCTTGATCAGTGCCTGTTTAATTCTGCAGGAACCTTCAACAACATCTACCAGATCATATACGATTCTGTTTTCAAGACCCATGACAACGTCCAGATTTCTCAACCCAATATCTGTATCAATTAAAACTACTTTCTTTCCTAATAACGCCAAACCGGTACCAATATTCGCCGTTGTGGTAGTCTTGCCAACTCCACCCTTACCAGAAGTGATAACAATTACTTCACCCATGAATGTAGACCCCCAATACCCAATTGACTTGCGCAATTGATTATTCATAAATTTAATTGAAAACTGTTAATATAGAAATAATGAAGTAAAACACCTTGCTGCAGATAAAAAATATTATGTTACTAAAATATACAAATCAAATATATCTTTCTTTTGCATTTTTGTCAATCTTTATGCACTTTTCAAGGTATTCCGTATTTCACATTTAGTAAGTTCTTAACGCTGAGGGAGAAAACGCTCGATATACACCATATCCCCTTTTACATAAGCAAGTTCAGGCACCATCGGGTTGCGGGACTCCTTTTCATCCGGCGAGCGGGTAATCACATCAGCAATTCTGAGCTGCATAGGCTGCAGATTAAAAGCTACCACCATGGCGTCCTTATTCCCATCTGCTCCGGCGTGTACAATTCCCCTAAGCGACCCCATCACTGCAACATTTCCGGTAGCTACCACCTCAGCTCCCGGATTGACATCTCCGATCACTACCAGATTCCCGTCAAAGCTGACCAACTGCCCTGACCGTAAGGTCCCTTTATAGAACTTGGTTCTGCCTTCATCAATCCCTTTGAAGAAATAGTTTTTCATTTCGAACCTGTGCTGCTGCACTTCAGATTGATTCACGACCGGTTTAGTGGAAGTTTCAGTATCTTCCGAAAATTCTTTGATCTCTGCACCGCTTTTTTGGACCAGAAGGTCATGGATTTTTGCTGCTTCTTTCTCTGAAAGCTTTCTTCCCCTGTATTTAACGGAAAGTGAAGCTCCTTTAAAAAATTTACCGGCGGAAGCGATCTTTCTTTCCATCTGTTCCATGACCGCTTCAAACGGCTCGTCTTCTTTCATAATAACAATCAGGCCATTGACTGAGCCCTTAAATGTTACTATATTCTCCTCCATTCAACTGCCCTCCACAATGAAACATATTGAACCATCCTACATTCATTATCACATCGCCCGTGGAATAAAGCAAGATCAAAATACAACCTTTAGCGAGTAAATACGACTTCGTCTATTTTTGCTCTATCATCCACATTGCTTGTTTTATTCAGATCAAAATACTCGCTCAGTATATCTCTGGCAACCGGGGCAGCATTCGCTCCCCATACCCCTCGTTCAATGACTACCACAACTGCAATCTTTGGGTTGTCCGCTGGAGCATAACAGATAAAGAGTGCATTGGAAGAGTGTTTTGCCTCATTTCCAGTTTCCGGAGTACCGGTTTTTCCGGCTACGGTTGGAAGCCCTTTAAAAATATCCTTTGCAGTACCTTCCGCCCCTTCGGTAACCGCAATCAAACCAGGCTTGATTGCATTAATAGTCTCCGGCTTCACCGGAAGCTGCTCATATTCCGGTGTTGCTTCCATAACCGTAGACCCATCATATTTTACTACTCTTTTAATAAGGTGCGGCTTATATTTTTTCCCGCCATTGGCGAATGTACTCATATAGTTCGCCAATTGAATCGGTGTAAATGAATGATACAGCTGACCGATCGCGGCCATGGCTGTATTTGCACCATACCAATCCTTATCATCCTTGAAAGCTTTTTTCTTATATTCCTTATTAGCCCGGGTCCCTTTCGCTTCATTGGGAATATCAATCCCGGTCAGTTCACCCAATCCAAATCGTTTCGCCCATTTGTCGATATTATCAATTCCAGTGTTGTATCCCATCTCATGAAAATAAATATTACAGGATGTTGCCATAGCTCTATCCAGCTTTAAAGGTCCATGAGCCCCAAGGCCTAATTTAACCTCCAAACAGGTAAATTTCCAATCTGCGATCACCTTTGAACCCGGATCATAGATAATGGACTCAGGTGAATACCCTCCGTCTTCCAAACCAGCCACTGCAGTAATAGGTTTAAAAATCGAACCGGGAATATAGGTTCCCTGAACTGCCCGGTTGAGGGCAGGCCGATCTTCATTTTTCGGGTCAAAAAGGCTTGCAATATACTTCTGTGCCTCTTTGTTGTCTGCACCTTCAAGAAACGCAGAAGGATCATAACTTGGGTAGCTTGCCATGGCTAACACTTCTCCGCTGTTTACATCAATCGCAACAGCAGCGCCTGCATTTGCGTCCCCCCAATTGCCCTTGCCGCCTTTGGCCCTGATATTCTCAACTTCTCTTTTCAGAGACTCCATGGCAACCTTTTGCAGCTTGGTATCCAGGGTCAGTACGACATCGTTTCCAGGTATGGCCGGATTTCCGCCCAATTCTCCGGTTTGCTTTCCCCACCGGTCTTCTTCGATGGTTTTTAAGCCATCCTTGCCCTTAAGGTATTTTTCAGCAGCAAGCTCAATTCCGCTTTTCCCAATGACATCTGTCATCTTATAGCCTTCATCCTTAAGGTTGTTGTACTCCTCACCGCTGATGCCTCTGACATATCCGATAACATGGGCTTCCGTCTGAGCATCCACATACCTTCTTACGGGCTCGGTACTGGTGGTTACTCCAGGAAACTCATCATGCCGCTCTTCTATTTCAGCAACGGATTCTCTGCTCACATCTTTTGCAACATAGATAGGATTAATGTTGGTGCATCCTCGAATCAGCATTTCATAGCGGATGCACATGATCTTATAGGCATCTTCATCAGAATAACTTTCGGCAATTTTAAACTTGCTTCTCATATACTTGAAAGTGTTTTCCGGTGAAGACATTTGCTCTACATCTGAAGGCTTAATGGCCATTTCCTTTTTCCACTTCTCAAGCTCCTTCTGTGAATTGGCAATGGAAGAGCCAAAAGCCGCAGGATTGATCATCAGGTATTTGCTCAGACTTTTATAGTAGGTATCATTGTTCTTTTCAATGATATTCACAAGCTTTAACAGCATTTCGTTCAGTTGATCGTCCTTCATCTTGGCCTTAATCATTTGGACAGTAAAACCAAGCCGGCTCACAGCGATAGGAATGCCGTTACGGTCAACGATATCCCCTCGTTTGGCAACGATCGACCTTTCCCTCACAAGCTTGAGCTGAGATTCCTGATCATTTTTCTTTCCGTTGATCACCTGGAGATCCACCAGTTTTGCTACCATGAGGGCTGCAATCAATATAAATGAAATAGATATGATGACATACCTATCTTTTAGCTTCTCCAACATTTATAACCACCCGATCTATTGATTCAATTAGTATTTTCGAGGCAATCTATCCATCTCACTCAGTTTGTCATAGATTTTTATTGCAAAAATATAAATGAATACAGAAATTACACTATTATATATGGCTTCCGGAATTATCACATTTTTAAAAGGAGAAATGAAGTCTACAGGGTTCCGAAAAACAGTACCAAAGAAATAAACACAAAATTCATAGATTACAGTAGAAACAAAGGTAAAGAAAGTGATTACCAATACATTTTCACGATAGAGACGTTTGTTTACAGACCCGACAATCAGCCCAAGATAGAGGCCAAGCAAGGCGTAAAAACCAATAACTTTGCCGGCAATCATATCTTGTGTCAAACCGCAGAAAAATCCAACAATCGCCCCTTCAACGTTTCCTTTTAATAAGGCAATGGAAACAATAAAGATGAGCAGCAGATTCGGCTTGACGTTATACACCCGGGCATAATCCAATACCGTTGATTGAAGCATGGCAATGAAAAAAATACATAACCCCAGAATAATGATTTTCGCTTTCATTATTTGACATTCCCTGTCTCACTAGATTTGTTTTCTACCTTTTCCTTCAGTACTAAAACCTCTTCAAGCCGTTTGAAATCAACAGCGGGTTCAATGACCGCATATCTGGTCATTACACTGTTATCCTGCAGTACTTTTTTTACTTTTCCGATGACAATTCCTTTGGGAAATATTCCACCAACGCCCGAAGTCTCAATGGTATCACCTACTGCAATATCCGCATCCGGCGGAATATAATCCATTCTGCATAACCCCTGGTCCTTCAATGACAGGTCGCCTCTTACCAGCACCAGGTCCCTTGTTTTCGATATTCTTGCGCTCACTGTGCTGTCACTGTCAATAATGGCAATAACTTTCGAAGAAAGCAATCCTGGAGTCGTAACCTTCCCTACCAGCCCTTTGCTGGTAATCACAGGATAATCGCTGGAGATCCCGTCCTTGCTTCCCCGATCGATATTGAAAACATCAAACCAATTTCCCGGGTCCTTTGCAATGATATTCGCTCCAAGAAAAACATAATCCCCGAACTGGTCCTTCAAGTTTAAAGCTTCCCTGAGTTCCTTATTTTTGACCTTGTAGTCCTCAAGCTCGATTCTTTCCTTTTCAAGCTGGTCCAGCCGGGCCTTTAACTCTTCATTTTCCTTTTTCACAGCTTTAATATCATTGAAAAAGGTGAAGCTGCCTTCCATTTTCTGACCGCAGTAAGATAGAAATTTTTGACCGGGAGACAGGATTACACTCAAAACGTTGCCAAACTGATTGACACTGCTGTTTTGATTTGTTGAGACCCCCATCACAATTAAAATCACCAGCGTTGTTAATACCAAGATAAACAACTTGCTTTTAAATAGGCGTAGCAAAGAAAAATCTCCTTTCTACCCGCACTCTCTATATTCAGCTTATTTCACTCTTTTAGGAGTAATCAGTACTTTTTTCAGCGTTTCAATCTCTTCCAATACCTTTCCGGCACCCACAGCTACACAGTCCAATGGATGTTCTGCAATAGAAACGGGCATACCGGTTTCTTCCTTGATTAATTTATCAAGACCGCTCAGGAGTGCTCCTCCGCCAGTCAGCATGATCCCTCTGTCCATAATATCTGCCGCCAGCTCCGGAGGTGTCTTCTCCAAAGTATACTTGATGGAATCCACAATAGCATTGATAGGCTCTTTCAGTGCTTCAGTGATTTCCGCCGAGGTAATGGTTATATTCTTTGGAAGTCCTGTAATCAGGTCTCTTCCCCTGATCTCAAAGTTTTCTTCCTTTGGTTTCAGATAGGCGGCTCCGATGGTCATTTTAATTTCCTCGGCAGTTCTTTCTCCTATCATGAGATTATATTCCTTTTTCACATAGTGCACAATAGCTTCATCCAACTCATCGCCTGCAATCCTCAAGGATTTACTGGTTACGATTCCCCCCAGGGAAATAACGGCAACCTCACTGGTTCCTCCGCCAATATCCACAACCATACTTCCTGAAGGTTCTTCCACCGGTAAATTTGCTCCAATCGCAGCCGCCATCGGCTCTTCAATCAAATATGCTTCCTTGGCGCCGGCCTGCAGCGTAGCTTCTTCTACAGCCCTCTTTTCAACCTCTGTAACCCCGGAAGGAACACAGATGACAACTCTCGGTTTTGAGAATACACCTTTGGACATTGCTTTTTTAATGAAGTACTTCAACATGCTTTGGGTGATGTCGAAATCAGCGATAACCCCGTCTTTCATGGGGCGGATGGCTACAATATTTCCAGGCGTCCTTCCGATCATGTTTTTAGCAGCATCTCCGACAGCCAATATCTCATTGGATTTCTTATTAATCGCAACAACAGAGGGCTCTCTGACAATGATGCCCTTCCCCTTTACATGAACCAATGTATTTGCAGTACCTAAATCTATTCCGATATCTCTAGCAAAAAAACCCATTAACTCTTCTCCTCCTGTTTTCTTTTGTCTAAAAAACTATATTATTTCGGTTTACAAATGAACAACCGAACCAACTTGTTATGCTATGTATCCTTTTTCCTTAAGGCTTACATATTTTCCATCCCCGATAATGATGTGGTCCAACACCTTGATACCGAGTATATTTCCCGCATCTACCAGTCTGTTGGTGGTATGAATGTCTTCCCGGCTTGGTTCCGGGTCGCCGCTGGGGTGGTTATGTACAAAAATAATACTGCTGCAGCTCATTTTTACCGCTTCACTAAACACTTCCCTCGGATGAACGATGGAAGAGTTCAAACTTCCTACCGATACATTGACCTGCTTGATCACATGATTCTTCACGTCCAGCAAAACACCTTTAAAGACTTCCTTTTTCAAATGCCGCATTTCTTCCATCAGCAACCCGCAAACATCCTGTGGAGATGTCAGGGCTTTTTTGGCATGCATATTAAATGTGGATGCCATCCTTTTGGACAATTCAGTCAATGCCTTGACCTGAACTGCCTTTACTTTTCCGATGCCATCAATCTCTCTCAGCTGTTCAAGGGACAAGTCATGCAAAAATGGAAGACCTTTATCGGCCTTGTCACAGCTTAATACTCTGTTGGCAAGATCCAAGGAAGACTCCTTCCGGTTGCCCGTCTTAATAATTATTGCCAATAGTTCTGCATTTGATAGCATTTCTGCCCCTAGTTTTTCCAATTTTTCATAGGGTCTTTCGGACAGGGGCAAATCCTTCATCTTTAACTTTTTTAGCTCAGACGTCATTACTTTCTCCTGTAAAATCACAAGACCTTTACATTATAATCTTCCAACATTCCTACCAATCTCGTCAGCGGCAGCCCGACAACATTGAAATAACAGCCTTCAATTCTTTCAACAAGTACGGCGCCGATTCCCTGAATCCCATAAGCACCCGCCTTATCTACAGGCTCACCGGTTCCGACGTAAGCATTGATGGTGCTCTCAGACAATTCCCTCATTTTAACGCGCGTAATTTCATGTTGTCTTCGATATTCCATCGTCAGACAATCAACTACTGTAACCCCTGTGATTACTTCATGCCAGCTTCCGCTTAAAGACTTCAGCATCTCAAAGGCATTTTCCTCGCTTTGAGGTTTTCCCAGAATCCTGTCCTTAACAACAATAGTATCCGCACCTATTACAAGTGTATCGGATTTTATTTGTTTTGCAACACTGACTGCTTTTTCAAATGCAAGATTTTCTGCCACAATTCCTGCGGGGAGGCAATCGTCCACTTTTTCCTCGATGTCCGACGGGATTACTCTAAAAGTAATGCCAATCTGCTTTAACAGCTCCAAACGTCTGGGAGAAGCGGATGCTAATACTATATCCTTCATATCGGCTCCATTTTTGCTATCAAATATTCATTCAAATGAAGATCTCAAATTGAACATGTAATAATTCAAACCTCACTTTTTCATGCATCAAAAACACAGATGTCCATTATGATCAACGTTTTTTCCCACCTTACAGTGATCGCAGATGAAATAATATGATCAGGTTCTTAAATAAACAAGAATCCCAAGAATCATACCAACAATACTTCCTGCATTGATTGAGAGTGACAAGTCAAACCCAAATTTCAGCACTCTCAAATCCAACGCGGGGTGCATGGAAAACGCGAATAAATCCCGGTAACCATTGACGCCTCCAAAACTTACCCACTGAAAATAAGGGAATCGAACCAGTGCTTCTCCAGCGATACCGCCGATCAAAGCACCCGCCAGAAGCAGCAGTAAAAGAACCCATGGATTACGCCTGTTTTTCATAATAGCACCCCCAGTTTCTTTCGTATAGATCTTGTATGAAAACTGTCTCATCATATTATATCGATACTAAAACCCGTTTTCAACAAGATATGGATATTTTGACTATATTCCATCAATTTTAGTCTATATTCTACATAATTATACTACTTCCCATTTACCAGTTAAATAGTAATTTAGTCCAGCTATTGCTTCACTCTTTCTCCCTCGCCCTGGATTTCATCGGTTTGATGGATTCCCGGAAGAATGCCGCCTTTTGCCAATTTTTCTTTTATTCTAGGAATCACGCCCTGCACGCCCTCGATCACACGACTCATTTCACTTGTACTTAGCTCCCTGAGATCGGACGAATCAAAACCCAGATTTTTCAGAATCTCTCTTATATTTTCACTGTTCTCAGGATCAACGCCAAGGTTTTTGATGCGTGCTTTCAGATAATTGATCTGCCGGTCTGTAGCCTTTTTAGAAGCTGTCGGAAGTGCTTGCCTGGGGTTTTCCTTTTCCTTTATGATGCTATCCTGGACATGATTGAATTCCTCGTCCAGCAGTTTAGCTTCCTCAGGGTATAACCAATCGTTTTCACCCATCAGCTTTCGGATCACTCTGTCACAAGCTCCTGTGATCGCTTTTTCCATTCCGAATTCCTTATCCTCTACCAGGCTTTTCCCAATTTCAAACCGTTCCCAATCGCTGAGTGTAAACTCCGGTTCATCCTTTGTCTTGATTCTGCCATTCTCTCGAAGAACTTTACCTCTTTCATCCCGAAGGATGTTTTTTTTCTCGATTTTATGAGCTAAATACTTTTGATACCGGTTAAAGTAATCAATCTGCTTTCCGTCGACGATCACCTGACCACTGGCCTCAAGCCGTCCCTTGACTTTTACCATGTACGTCGGGAGTTCAGTGGCTCCGATTCCGGGAAATTCTACCGAATTTTCCCTGAGGGTTGCGATGCTGATTTCCTCAATAGAAATCCCCTTCTCTTTTGCCTTTTTAAACAAACCTTCTGCTTTCAGCCTGAATTCTCCGCTTACACCCTTGTAAAAATCCTTATCGGCATTGTATGTGACATCTACAGACCTGTCATCATTATCCACAGTATATGCTTTAATCTCATTTTCCATGTTGAACCGTCTCCTGTTTATACGATTTTAATCTGCTTTGATGATTTGAATAGTTTCTTCCTAGACTATTATTTGAGGAAACAAGCTCCTCTAGTAATACTAATATTTCAACAATTTGAAGATGCTGTGGTGTTGACATTTTACTTTTTTCCGATATATTTATATATATCTAAAACAGGTAATGTTAATATTTTATACTTCTCTTTTCCCCTTAAAAGAAGTATAATAATATAAAGGCAATTATTTATACAACTTAGTATTACGCCACATACAAGCATGAAAATACAAAAATAAGAAATTGAAAATTTAGCTCAATAAAATCGACGTGTTCGCAAGCCTAACCTGGTATTTGTTCATGTTTGAATTATTGTATTTGGGTGATGGTGATATGAGAATAGAAAAAATTAATGAAAATAAAATAAAGGTTACGATCTCCCTTCACGATTTGGAGGAAAGGAACATTGATTTAAACTCCCTTAATTATAATTCTCCTGCTGCACAGGAGTTATTCTGGGATATGATGGAACAGGCGGAAGTCCAGTTCGGCTTCAATACTTCCGATGCGCAGCTTTGTATCGAAGCGGTTCCTGACTCTGATGAGGGTTTTGTGGTGACAATCACCAAGCTGGATGAAGACGGAGATTTTGAATCCATTCAAAAGTATATAAAGAACCGGTTTAAAAAATCCGATCTGAGGGCAAAGCGCAAAAACAGAAGGATTTGCTCTACGATCATGATCTATTGCTTTGAGGATTTTGATGATCTTTGTGTCCTGAGCAAGCGACTGGAAAGTTTATACTCTGGAGAAAGTACATTGTATAAATGCAAGGATGCCTATTACCTGGTTCTGACCCGTAACAGCTATACGGATGCCCATCCCAAGATGTTTGAAACGGTCATGAACGAGTTTGGCAGAAAAGTATCCAATACCGGCTTCTACGAAGGATACCTGAATGAATACGGTACAAAAATTGCAGAGTTTAATGCACTGGATATCATCAACAGTTACTTTTAATGAAAATCATTCAGCAAAAGTGAAATCCGAAGTCTTTAAAGGCTTCGGATTTTTTATTGCTATTTTGTACTTCTGTTAAATTTTCCCGTGGCAGGACTTACCTGTAAGATAGTGTCTCTAGGATCATAGTCATTGGTATAGAGGATCTGCTTTTCAGTCCCGCTCCCGCTCTTTTCAATGATCCGGTAGACATTTACTTTTACCCCTTCCATCCCGGGGTTGATGATATTGGACATTCCCGGCTTCAGGTCCTGGCTCTCTACCTCGACTACCCCCGGTTTGGATTTCTCAACAACCTCGACCTTGATATCCTGAACTACGGCGTCATTTTTTTTTTTACCGACAAGGCTGACGACCACCTTGTTATCTTTGATTTCCGCAAATATGACGATGTTATTATCCAGTGAATTTCTAAACTTATAATCTTCAACGTTTCCAAAGACCCGTACATCCAGTCCTGGTTCTATATACTCCACCTGAGACTTGTGCTGGAACCGGGTAATTCCTTTAGGGTCGATTCCTGCAAAAATAACTGCCCCATGGAGTGTAGACGCTACCTGGTTGAATCCTTCATCATTCTCGTCTTTTAAAAGATTTTCAGCATTCAAATACTTGTTAAAGGAGAAAACACCTGCCCGTTCTCCGGTATTGGGGTCTACCGCATAGATTAGAACTCTGTTGATAGCAGATACCGCCTTTTTAATTGAATCTAAAAGCTCTGCTGACTTGATCTCTGTTGAATACGTAGCCACAATTTCATCCACCCCTACCAGATCCTCCGTTCTGGCTGTAGGCCGGATGACCTCAAGTTCATAGTTATTGGAAAAGCTAAAGAGAATGGTAGGTTTATACCCTGCCTGAAGTTCAGTATTCAACTTGTTTAAAGCATGATCGATATTGAGCCTTTTTCCGTTTGCTCCCGGTACCTTGACGACCTTTCCGTCTTTAAGATAGATTTTTGCATTTACAGGCTCCTTATAAAGGTAGGAACCCAACTCCTGCAGACGCGCTTTCATTTTTGACTCATCAAATCGAATTACCGGACTGAAAACTGATCTTTTCACCATGAAATAACCGTTAATCACGTTAGTGAAAGACCTGGGTTTCCCTTCTCCTACAATTTGCTCCAGCGTTCCTTCATAGTCCACATGTCCGGCGATCTCCTCAAACCCTACTTCCAGCTGTCGATTTTCTCCATCCACCTGAATCGTCACCTTCTGTTTCTTTGTCCAATCTTCATAAAAGGACTTCATTTTTTCAACAGCTTGGTCCTTCTCCAGATTCCCAATATCCACAGACTCAACAAAGGTCGCCGGTGAGATACGTTGACCGATGGTTATGTATAGAGCAACAAAACCGCCAGAGATTGCTAGGAGGGTCTGTGCTAATAGGATAATGAAAGTTATAAGATTTTTTTTAAGATTGATCACGTATTGTCACTCCCACTTCCGGGATAGAAGAAATCTTTCAAGTGCTCAATGAACCTGAAAATCCCCATTTTTAGCCTTCAATAATCTCTGCTGTACTGTGTCTTTCTGGTGCATTTTACTAAAATAAGGGCTAGAACCTAAAAAGTATAAAACGTGTTACGTTTTATACTTTTTATTCAATGATTTACATTTAAATTAGGCTTTGTTGTTCATAACCAGCTCAATCAATTTTCCGCTTGATTTTGCCTGGTCTATGATTTCGTCGGTGATCACCATTCCCTCATTTACAATGATGTTCCCTGAATTGTCTGTTATCGTTTTTGTAGACCTTCTACCATTAAGATACTGCCTCTGTCTTTGTTCAAAAAGGTTAGCTGCACTGTTTTCCTCCACAGGAGCTTGAGCAGGCTGCTCAGGTTGTGCATCAGCAGGTTCGCTTTCGAGAAACCCTCCTCCATAAATGGAGGCCTCCTCGCCTTCCGGCTGGGGAATAATGCTGTCGATGGCATCAGGCTCACCTAGGCTAGAACTCAATGATTCTGTTAAACTTGTAAGTACATTTACTGATTCAGGCGTTATCCTTGCCTCATTGAATAAAGAAGTACCTTCCTCAGCAATAATCTTGTCCGCTTGTGCAACAGCTGCTTCAGATGATGGATGTTCCAGTCCTAGTCTTAACTCAGAAACAATATCATTTGAAGGAGTATTCATCAGATTTTTTTTTTCAAATCCAGGGCCGCGATCCCCTGAACCTAATTGTGCTGCATTTTCTAATAGTTTGCTTTCAACGTCTTCTGTAACAACTAATAGGTTCTTACCGAAGGTAATTACACTTTCACGTGGAATGACACGTACCCTTTTCTGGGTAATATCCGCAATATACTCAAGTCCGGTGATCCTGCAACATTCATCCTCATCCACAAAGAAGTCGCCGATTTCACCAATCAGTCTTCCTTTCTTTGTAAGTACTTTTGTACCCTTGACCTGGATATTCTCCTGCAGCAAGTTAATCGCTGCCGGGATTTTGCTGATGTCGTTGATGGACCCATCGTTTTCGATCGTCAGAGCATATTCGCCTATGCCAAGAATTCTTTCGGTAGGAATCACCCTTGCACTAAGAATCTGAATACCGCTGTCTACAACGATATAATCAATGGCACCCTTATCTGCATTGATGATGATACTCTTCACTCGTCCAACTTCCATACCGTCCGATATGCTTATGATAGGCAATCCTAATATCTCTTGAGTTTTTTTCATTGCGTAGTGTACCCCCTTCAGTTATTTGCACCATGATGCAGTGCAATGCTAAGACCTGGACTACATAATATATTTATAAATACTTTTCAATTTCTTCTTTTACTCCAGGGTCCATGATATCTCCATAACTTGCTATATAGCTTTCAAGAATATCCTTCGCAAGTTCACCCTGTCCAAGGTTTCTATATAAAACGCAGATATCCAGAACCACCCAGAATACCAAGTCCTTATCCGGCTGTCCATCCAGGACTTGCATATAATTCTGTATCGCTTCTTCAAACTTGCCTTCCTGCTTATATCTGAAGGCTGCATCGATATAGGATTCCACATCGGCCTTTTCAGTACTCGCCAAAGGTTCAATCGCTGTCAAATCCGATACATTGGTTGTTTCATCAATGTTTTGCATATCCTCGCCTTGCTCAAGCCCTTCCTCTTTCAATTCATCTGCTTGAACCGATAAGGACAATGCATTGTCAATCAATTCTTCAATATACGATTCACTCATAGCTTCTGTCGGTATAGAATCTGAAGTACCTTCATCTATTGATGTTACTGATGAGGAATCCTCTTGTGTTTGCATATCCAAAGCTTCTATTGGATCAGCTTCTTGCGGTATCTCCTCAATGAGAGAAGCAGTATCTGCTGTTTCATCAGCACTGTTCTGCCCATCTTCGACTTCCATGACCTCAACGTTGTCAGAACGCACAGCTTCAGCAACGGGATCTAATACCTCAATAACTGCCGGTTCTTCTTCATTAACTATTTCTTGCGGTTCGATATCAAAAGATTCAAAAACCTCAGATGTCTCATTGAAATTGCTTTCTTGACTTGTTTCGACTACAACCCCATCACTTCGAGATTCTTCGATATTATTTATAGTTTCACTGATAATTGTTTCTATACACATTGTATCAATATTTTGTTCACTGTCAACAGATTTTTCTAAGATATTTTTGCCTTGTATATCATCCCCATGGGTATCTTCTCCAGGCTGAACAAGGCTCTGTTCCTGATCTTCGTAAGAATTTGAAGCAAGGTCACTGATCAAGGTTTCTTCATTAACAGCAGCTTGTTCCAGCAGAGATTCAACAATTTCCTGCTCAATCTGCGAAGATTCAACAACATTCTCTGAGGGCTGCACAGATTGGACTTCCTCCCTCACTTCACTGGATACCCTTGTCTCAACACTACCTGTTTCGACAGAAACGTCATTCCTTTTCTGTTGGTTTCGATGAAGAACAGTTTCCCAAGCTGTATTGAGCGATTTCACCAATGAACTGTTTTGGATCCTTTCTAACCCCTTCTTTATAGCCTTTTCAGAAACAGCAGAAGACACAAAGATGGTAAATATAAAAATCATCGTCAAATATCCCAGTACAAAAATTACCGGCAGAAAAACCACGAGAAAAGGCAAAGAACTGCTAATATTCAAAAGTATGCCGCAAACATACGGGAATGCCAAACTGATAATGATTGCGCTGATTGTAATGGAGATCAAAACAGGAAAGTTGAGTAACCCCTTCCTTTTTAATAAATATGCAAGTCCCACTGAAGAAAACAAAACTACCGCAATGACCACAGCAGTATAAATCACATTAGCCATAAAACCCTCCTGGTCGTCCTTTTCTTATGTAACTCCATCAGCACCGGGTTTTTCTAACCTTCTCAGTGCTTTTTAAGCATTGAACAAGAAGATCAAACAAATCCTCTTTCCCCTCGATAGCATTGTCATACCTGAAAGCGATCACCGGAATGAGCTTATTGTCAGGGAAAGGGGTTCTTTGAGGGATGATTGGTTTTCATCTCCGGCAAGGAATAATGAACTCTCCGTTGAATAACATTCTATTTGCCATAATCATTATTCGATATTCGTCGTCATAATTCCTTCTTTAATCGAAAAATTTATACAAGATTTAATATATCTCGACACTTTTCACACTCTCTAGGCAAATCTTTCAAAAGCATCCTCCATCTTCTGTTCCTTTACTTTTGGAGGTTTATATTTTATACTATATTGAACGTAAAAAAGGAATAGGCAGGCTTGGATCATGATCAACAATAAGTTTGAACAATTTTTAAAAAATAGACAAAACCTGATTGACCACTATATGAAGGGCGATTTATCCAAAGAGGAGTTTATCGAAGAAAACTATCGATGCATCCATGCACTGGATATCAAGCCTTTTCAAAAAATAGACAATGTGAAAAAAGCAATTTACAATTACCAGTACTATAATGTTATGGCCAAATATTATCAGAAGCGTGCCCATGATTTGAGTAAGCGTCATGAGTCACGGCAGGATTTTCTTGAACAAGCCAATTATTACTACTCCAAAAAAGACAGGGTTACGGAAACCCTGTTGAAATTAATGGATTTTACAGGCATAGAAGCATATTTTGTAAAAGTAAAGTCTCCGAATTTGAAAAAGAGACTTTTTGAAATCGTACTCACGGATTATGATGATATTATTCTTCATTCCACCAGTGAAGTCATCAGAAACATGCTGATTCATGAAAATGTTTTTCAGAATGAAGAAAGAAAATCTCTGATTGACGGTTATATCAACCAAAAGTATTGATTTTATTTTACTTGCATGATGACAAAGGTAAGGTCATCTTTAAATTCCTTATATTCGATAAAGCTGAACACCTCCCGGATGATGATTTCCGAAAGTGCGGCTCCATCCTGTTCTTTGCTTTTTTCAAGAATCCGGGACAGTCTGGCTTGGGAAAATATCTCCCCTTCCCTGTTTTCAGCTTCCAGCAACCCATCCGTATAAAAGAGGATTCTATCGCCGCTGTTCAATTGGATATTGTGATCCTTGTAATCCCCGGAATAGAACTCCATGAATTTGCATATTGGAAATCCCTTAATGCCCAACTCCTTCACCTCTCCCGACTGAGCTTCAAGCACCAAAGGCTGGACGTTCATCCCCGCGGAGGCATAGGTAAATGCTTTCGTATCCAGGTTTAATACGCCATAAAGCAGGACAATGTATACTTCCTCCTTGAAGTTTGTCTTATTGAAGGATTTATAAAGGTTATTCAAAACATCGGACGGCTTGAATATGTTTGTGTTTCCCTCTTCTTCTCCCCAGACCGTTTTAATGGTTTGATTGATAAATACCGTCAGCATCGCAGCCGATACCCCATGTCCGGAAACATCTCCGATATAGATTCCGATGTTTCTTTCGTCCAACCGGAAGACATTGTAAAAATCTCCGCTGACCCGCTCAGCAGGAAAATATCTGGCATCAAAACCCACTTCCGGTTCATCGGGAAGCCTTAAAGGCAGCATGGACTTTTGGATGTCCCTGGCATACTCAAGGTCTTCCAACAGCTTTTCATTCATCCTTTTCAATTCCAGTGTTCTTTGCTCTACCATTTTATCCAGATTATCAGCATGTTGCTTTAACTGGTTGCGAGCCTTATATAATTCAAAATAAGGAATTTGTACATCATGAATGAAGATGATCCGGAAAATGATAAAAAAGGAAATAACCTTATAGACATGCCCAATATAATTGTAGATGTCATATACACTACCATAGCTTATAAAAGCGAACTCACTGAAGATATTCAGCAGCATCGCTCCAGCAAAAAGGATATCGGAGGATTGTTTTGTCTTTTGATAACCCAGAATAAACTTCACCATGGTAAGTGCAAATAATGCGACAATGATATATTCCAGGTTGATTTTAAGAGGCGTTAGTCCTGAATCTTCGATATACATGGGCGGAATCAGTGCTGGATAATAGGTTACCATAATAAAAATTCCGGAGCATATTACTAAAGAAATAAGTAAAAAAAACTGTTTTTTGATTTTTGTGACCATTTGAAATGGTAAATGACTTACAATTACAAGGCCTAGAGCGCCTAAAAGTCTGGAAGCAATCCAAAGGGTGGTCGCTCTGTTGGCACTGGTATTATTAATAAAAAAATCAGGCATTCCCTTGAAACTCAATGTATGAAAAAAATCAATAATACCTATGCAAAGAAATACACTGGCCAAAAATAACGATCTATAATTCCGTGTCTGCTCATAGGTGTAGTAAGCTACTACAAAAACCCCGAAGCATACCAGAATACTGCTGAATTCAAACAGATTATGCCATGTAAGATAGGAAACGACGCTCATGATCTTGTCAAAATCGGTATGCAGCATAGACGCTACTACAAAAAGTAATACGGAGCCGATAAAAATCGATAGAAGTAAAAAATAATGTTTGTATCTGCTAAAAAGCTCTGAACAGTTCATGGAAGCCCCCTAAATTGAAGCATGGATTGTATTGCTGGATTATCTATAAATGCACCTTTAAAGAATCGTTGTCCAAACCAAAAGAATTGCATATTTATTTTATCATTGCTTACCAATTTTCTCAACCATTCGAGAACAAGCTTTGAAAAATAAAAAGGAATATGCTTTGCATATTCCTTTTTATTTCAATAAATTATTATATTATATTATTGCTCAATCGCAGTTATTCCTGAATTGATCCCATCCATTACCGGCTGGCTTTCCGACAGAATGATATTTCCGTTTTCCTGCTGCATGTCACTAACGGTTTTTTTAGCTTTATGATGCGCCAATGCAGTATTCAGAACTGTTTCCATGTCGGCTGCAAGAACAAATTTCACTTTCTTTCTCACATTTTCCGGGATATCATCAATATCCTTTTTATTGTCAATCGGGATAATGATGGTATTGATTCCCGCTCTATGGGCCGCCAGTACCTTCTCTTTCAGTCCTCCGATCGGAAGCACTCTGCCTCTCAAGGTGATTTCGCCAGTCATGGCAACATTTTTCCTGATCGGTATTCCTGTCAACGCTGAAATCATTGCAGTTGCAATGGTAATTCCTGCTGAAGGCCCATCCTTCGGGATAGCTCCCTCCGGTACGTGGATATGAATATCGTACTTGCTGTGGAAATCCTTGTCGATTTCATATTGCTCTGCTTTAGAACGAATAAAGCTCATCCCGGCCTTCGCCGACTCCTTCATAACCTCGCCCAGATGCCCGGTCAGTTCCAGCCTGCCATTTCCATTCATGATGGTTACTTCAATAGATAAAGTATCTCCACCGACTGGCGTCCATGCAAGTCCGGTTGCAATTCCGATCTCATCCTTTTCATTGGCCATATCGTAACGATATTTTTTTGTGCCCAGGAACTTTTCCAGATTCGCCTGGGTAACGCTGATGGATTTCTTTCCTGCTGAAACCATCATCCTTGCTGCTTTTCTGCACACAGTAGCGATCTCTCTCTCAAGTCTTCTTACGCCGGCTTCCCTGGTATAGCAGTTGATGATATCTCTCACTGTCGGCTCTTCGATCTTGAGGCTGCCCTTCTTCAAACCATGTGCCTGAATCTGCTTGGGGAACAGGTATTTCGTTGCAATGTTTACCTTTTCCTCTTCCGTATAACTTGTCAGCTGAATAACTTCCATTCTGTCCAGCAGCGGTCTTGGCACTGTATCCAGGTTATTGGCGGTTGTAAGGAACAAAACATCGGAGAGATCAAAGGGAAGTTCCAGATAATGATCCCTGAAAGCGTAATTCTGTTCTGCATCCAATACTTCCAGCATCGCAGACGCCGGGTCTCCCCTATAGTCGCTGCTCATCTTATCGATCTCATCCAAGAGAATCAAAGGGTTTTTGGATCCCGCCTGCTTTATTGCAGCAATGATTCTTCCAGGCATTGCTCCTACATAAGTTCTTCTGTGCCCCCTGATTTCGGCTTCATCTTTCACGCCGCCGAGGGACATTCTCACATAGTTTCGGTTCAAAGCTTTTGCAATGGATTTCGCGATGGAGGTCTTACCGACACCGGGAGGTCCTGCAAGGCACAAAATCGGACCTTTAAGCTCATTTTTCAGTTTTCTGATGGCAAGGTATTCAACGATTCTTTCCTTGACTTTTTCAAGACCATAATGATCCTCTTCAAGAATATCTTCAGCCCTTTGTAAATCAACAATCTCTTCGGTAGATTTATTCCATGGAAGATCAAAAATCCAGTCGAGATAAGTTCTGATAACTGATCCTTCGGCTGAGCCTGACTGCAACTTCAGGAGGCGGTCCAGTTCCTTCAGAACTTTCTTTTCAACCTCTTCCGGCAGTCCTGCATTTTTCAGCTTCTCCTTGTATTCTTCCACTTCCCCTGTAACGCCTTCTTTATCTCCGAGTTCGCTTTGGATTGCTTTCAATTGTTCACGAAGGTAGTACTCCTTCTGCATCTTATCAATCTGTTTACGAACCTTTGCATTGATATTCTTTTCGATTTCTAGAATTTCAATTTCCTTGACCAGGATCTCCAGCACTTTTTCCAGTCTGGTCTCCGGTGAAAACTCGTTAAGGATCTCCTGCTTCTGCTCTACCTTCAATATCATATTGGATGTAATCACATCGGAAAGCTGTGCAGGGTCTTCAATGCTCATCACGGACAAAACCGTATCCGGAGAAATCTTGTTGCTGAGCTTGGAATATTCGTCAAAAGTTGAAAGAACTCTTCTTTTGAGTGCTTCAATCTCAACCTTGTCTTCTTCATTTGGCATGTAGATTTTCTCTACGACTTCCGCCATGAAGAAAGGTTCTGTTTGTGTAAATTCACCAATTTCAGCTCTGCTGATTCCTTCTACCAGCACTCTGATGGTATCTCCCGGAAGTTTCAGAAGCTGCTTTACTTTTGATATGGTTCCTACAGTAAAGATATCCTCTTCAGCAGGCGCGTCATGCTTGGCATCCTTCTGCGCAACAAGGAAGATAAGCTGATTATTGATCATCGCTTCTTCCAGCGCTTTGATAGACTTTGTACGGCCAACATCAAAATGCAATATCATGTATGGAAACACAGTAAGACCTCTGAGCGGAAGAAGAGGCAACACTTGCTTTTTAATTATTTTCTTCGCTTCGGACATTTAACCATCCCCTTGTACATTAGTATTCTAACCTCAATTTTTTTCACCGAAATTTTATTCTCTACCTCGGTTTATAAGTATCCCAATAAACGTAAGCATTGTTTCGTATGTCGTTTCGTTTGCTGCTTTGAAGTGCAGTTCGATCTTTTCAAGCCAGTCAATTTTTCTGGATAGGTTTTTTTCCCAGAAACAAACAATATTTACCCCTAACGGTGCTATTGAAACATGCATTAACCCCGGATGGATACCGAACCGATCTTTTTTAGCACAACAGGCATTTTTGACTTAACCATTATAACCTTAAGAATTCATCATTTCAATTACTTTTATATGGCATCAAAGGGAACCTGTGCTTTTTAACCGGCTGACTGTGATCCATCAACATGTTAAATGCACTTCATTGATTGTGATATCCGCTGACGGAGGCACATCCTGTCAGGGACCTTGTTCTCGAAATGCTTGGTTAAACTTGAACTGAGCAGAGTAGAAATTCACAGTATATACTTATGTTCCATTATAATATAGTACAAAAAATTTTGAAATAGGTAAATCTATAGATAAAACCACAAGGCATTCCAGTTTTTCATGGAATGCCCTGCAGTTCTCTATCTTTTTCTGTTTGATTATTCACTATCCATCTCTTTTATGGACTCAACCTCTTGTAATTTCTCCTGTCCATTCCCGTTCCATTTGTTGTTGATGTAGGATATTGTAAATGTTATCACCCCAAGGATCAATAATGCCAGTACCTTAAAGATTGTTTCCGCACTGGACATATTGATAAATATGGTCTTTACCGCAACCAATACCAGTACGACAGACCCGAACCAGCGGAAAACAGCCTGCTTGCTGTAAGCACCCCAAACAAAAAGCAGCAGTGCATAAATTCCCCAGGATACCGAGAGTGCCAGCCAAAGATCAATAAACGTTATCTTGTTGTACTCCCATAGATTATCAATCTGGAATGTCAGCAAGCCCCCGACAATCAAATGGCTGCTGATAGAAAAGAAATTTGCAATGACACTGTTGTTTGCTTTTGAGCTGCTGTCCTTGGTATATTCAAATTGCACTTTAACCGAAAAGTAAAATCCGAGAATCGCCAACACAAGCCAGGCCATTCCAGACCAGTTGAGTACAGGAATAAAGGTTCCGAACCACTCTCCGACAGGAGATTCCCATGTCACTGTATACCAGTAAGTTCCGGTGATTACCCAGATCACTGCCGAAATCACCTTCAAATACTCCAGTTTCTTGATCTGTCCGACAATCAGCACACCCAAGGAAATGAAAGTCCACATATAGACTGAGATAATCTGCTTCAGCTCAGATCCGCTGCCGATTTGCGCACCGGAGACCAGCAGGAAAAGAATCCCTGCGAAGAATTTGGTATAAAACGGAATAGTATATTTTTGCTGTAATTGATAAACAATCAGTGATGTAATCAGATATACCGCACCCATACCGGCTAGAACTACAGAGAAAGATACTACTGCTGTAAGTATTGCCAAAGACCAAAGTGCAAATATACATCCGTTAAGAATTCCCAAATACAGGTTCAATCCATCGAATTTTTTGTCCTCTTTCCAGGATGAAACCATGAAGCCGATGACATAAAAGATAAACGCACTTGCTGCATATAAGAAAGGTACCTCCCAGGTTTCAGGACGGTAGTAAAAGTAATAAGCCGTATACAGCACCCAGGTTCCTGCAAAAGGGATCAACCTCAGCTCTGTCCAACGTTTCCAAACACTCATGAAAAAGTAAATGGAGTTAATCACCAAAAGATATAAAAATAGAGTAAAAACCTGATCCCCTCTCGGTTCCATCATCAGCGGCGAAATCAATGCTCCTAGAATCGCAAGATTCATCAGAACTCTTAGGTCAAATTTAAAGGAATAAACGGATAGTCCGAGCGTAACTGCAATCATTACGATGAATACCGTCATTGGATCCCAGATATCAAATACAATTCCAGCAAAAGTAAAGGTAGTATATAGAAGTGCAACACCTAGTCCGCTTAATATCTGATCTACAATTTTTGCACCTCTTTGCTGCATTGCAGCTCCGCCTACAACAAATCCGGCACCTGCCAGAAGTCCCAAACCGATTTTGATCCCATTGGATATCCATCCCTGATCTACCGCAAAATCAAACAGATACCCAAAGGCCATGAATGTAAAAATTGCCCCCAAAAGTGTTATCCAGTGCTTTTTAAATAAATCCTTCATTTGACTCAACCTCCGTCAGAATTATGAGTTTGATTATTTTTTCTCTTGATCCCATACTAATCCATTCAGGAGGCGTTTTATAGATAACGGAAGTAATGGAGTAAAAAGCAAAAGTCATATAATGGAATTCCATTATATGACTTTCGTCATCTTTCTTTTATGATTTCTTAGCACTTTTTTTGATGTCATATAACTCCTGTAATTTATTCTGCGGTAAGGGTTTGGCTCCCCCCATCTGCTCGGCAAGGAAAAGGGTTTTCGCTATACTTTCTGCCGCTTCCAGTTTGAAAAAGGCATCAAAAGCGTCACATCCCACTGCCATAATCCCATGATTGGCCAAAAGTATAATGTCATGTTCCTCGATATACTGTCCAATTCCTTGATAGATTTCGTCTGTTGACGGAGTACCGTACAGCGCAAGGGGAACACTTCCAAAAAGCGTAATGAGTTCAGGATATGCGTTGGTCTCGATTGGCTTATTGGCTAATGCGTAGGCTGTTGCATATGGCGTGTGTGCATGTACAACCCCCTGGATGTCGTTTCTCATTCGATAGGCGGCAAGATGCAGTTTTATTTCGGAAGAAGCCTTATAGTCCCCTTCAATCTTATTCCCTTCCAAATCCGTAACGACAATCATCTCCGTCTTCAGAAATCCTTTACAGACAGCGCTTGGCGTGATATATACCCGATTCCCTTTTCTGAAAGAGATATTGCCTTCGTATGCATTTACCATATTTTTTGTGTACATCAGCTGCGCAATTTCAACCAGCTGCTTTTTTATTTTTTCTCCCATAGCAGGTCTCCTTAACTACCCTTTCTTATGTACCATCTCCAGAAGGCTATCAATGATTTTCATGTTCCTTACCGTCTCATCGAGAGAAAATAGAGGTTTCCGGTCATGAAGAACCGCATCTGCAAAGTCCTCCACCTCAAGCACATATCTTTCGGAGGCTTCAACTTCAATTTCTTTTTTTCCTTCAGCCGTATTCACTGTGATGATTCCTGCATTGTCAAAGAATGTATCCGGGATCTCCATCACCCCTTTTGTTCCAACAACTTCGGAAAAAACTCTAAGAAATGCATTAAATCCGCAATTGATCGTCGCTATAATCCCACTGTCATATTTTAGCACTGCAGAAAAAATCACATCCACCCCATTGTTCAGAACGCACTCAGCAGACATGGAAGAGGGTGTTTGTCCTGTAACCATCCCGATAAAGTTAATCGGATAGCAGCCCACATCATACAGGGAACCGCCTCCAAGCCCCGGCTCCAGGCGAACATCAGGATATCTCGTGAGATGAAACCGGAAAGACGAATTAATATATTTAATATCCCCGATCATTCCGCTCTCTAAAATCTCCCAGACTTTCTGAGTGCGTTTTGTGTACCTGTACATGAAGGCTTCCATCAACTTCACTTTGTTATCTTCACAAGCGCGGATCATCTCCAGGCACTCATCGGTATTCAGCGCAATTGGTTTTTCACAAAGAATATGCTTTCCCTTCTGAGCAGCCTTGATGGTCCATTCCTTATGCAATCCATTGGGTAAGGGAATGTAAACTGCATCAACCTCGGGATCGTCCAGAAGCTCTTCGTATGATTTATAGGTTTTTTCACAGCCGAATTGTTCACGACAGCTTTTCAGCTTTTCTTCATCTCGTGATGCAACAGCATAGAACTCGGAGTTCGCCGACTTCATAATTGCAGGGATTACATGTTCTTTGGCGATCCTGGCATATCCAAGAACACCCCATTTTACTTTTTTGTTCATCTTATTCACCCTCATATAAATAATATAAATTATAGCACTGTTTTAAGTAGAATTACAAAAAAATGGCTCGTTTGAAACTAACCAAGCCATTGAATGTTTCTATTGATCCAGTACCGACCTAACTCTGGTCTCCAGTTCTTCCTTTTGTATGGGTTTTCTCAAATATCCCACAACTCCAAGCTCTTTTGCTTTAATAACATTCTTTGCATCTGCATGTTCTGTTAGAATGAGAATGGGAATGGAACTGTATTTTTCGATTTTTCTTAGCTTTTCAATCAGATCAAAGCCGTTTTCATATTTCAAGGTAAGGTCCATAATAATCAGATCAACACACCGGCCGTATTCCTCCATCATATTGAACATTCCCAGCTCATTGGCTGCTTCCACCAGTGTGATTCCCATCTTTTCAATGATGAGTTTTACCTCATACCGAACGGTATGAGAGTCTTCGACAATCATCACCCTTTTTTCAGAACCCATAAAAAACCTCCCAAGGAATTGCTAATCAAACTTATAATGTCAATCCATGCTGAGAAAAATACGCGTCCACTTCAGCATTCGCATTCTTTAACAAAGTTTTGATGCCGTTAACATATTGTACAGCACTTTCAGTAATCCCCGCTTTTAACATCGCATCAAAAGCAGCTGCCTCACTGAAAACATCCTGTATCCCCAGATTGGCAGAAACGCCTTTAATATTGTGTGCCACCCTCTGAAGCATTACCCAGTCCTTTTGAGAGAGGAACTTCTCCATCTCAGACATTTCCGACTGCATCTCTTCAAAATAGTTGGAAAAAAGCCTGACAATGTCCTTCAATTCAACTTCAAGTTCATCTGTCAGTCCTTGAATGTCATATCTGCATTCATGATTCATATCCTTATCCCTCCGCAGTCTGTATTTTAATCGGATCAGGTTTTTTAAAATCACAACCCGATCCATCGGCCGATCACTTCCCTAAGATTCTTGATTCTCACCGGTTTGCTGATATAATCATCCATGCCTACGGAAATACACTTTTCCCGGTCTCCCTGCATGGCATTGGCTGTCATCGCCACAATCGGAGTCCTTCTTCCCAGTGTTGCTTCTGCCTTACGAATGGCCTTTGTTGCTTCAAACCCATCCATGACAGGCATCTGACAATCCATCAGCACCAGGGAATACTCCTTTTTCACGAGGGCGTTCACCGCTTCCAAACCATTTTCTACGGTTTCTACTGCAATTCCCAGCTTCTCCAGCTGCATGACTGCCAGTTCCCTGTTCACAGGATTATCTTCAGCAAGCAGAATTAGTTTGCCGTCAAATACAATTTCACTCGGACGCTGTTCTTCTGATTGCTGTACACTGCCTGCTTCAATTCCTGTCGTGATTCCCTGACCCATTACATTCACGATGCAGTCAAAAAGCTGGGACTGTCTCACCGGTTTGAGCATATAGGCCGCAAATCCGGAATGTAGTAATTCCTTACGCTGCTCATTATTATCCATAAAGGTAATGAAAATCAGTTTGGTTTTTGACAATTTCGGATCAGAGCGAACCGCCGCTGACAGCTTCAGAGGATCAAAACTGCTACTCCTTGATACATCCATAATGACAATGTCATACGCTGTACCGTTTTCAGCCGCTTCGGTCATGCTGGCAAGAGCTTCCTCCATCTCTGATACCGTATCATTCTTCATCCCCCAGGAATCAATATAGTTATGAACAATATCCTTGGACTTATCACTGTCATTCAGAACCAGCAGTTTCAATTCCGTCATGGTTTCATTTGGTTTTATCGGATTGTTCTTTCTTGCCGCTACTTCGAAGCTTACTGTAAACCAAAAGGTTGAACCGGATCCTTTGACACTGTCTACTCCGATCTGACCTCCCATGAGTTCTACCAGCCTCTTGCAGATAGAAAGTCCCAGGCCTGTTCCGCCAAACTTTCTTGTATTGGAGCTGTCTATCTGCACAAAGGGTTGAAACAGTTTGCCTGCATCGTTCTTCGTGATACCGATGCCCGTATCTACCACCTCAAACCGCACTGTTACATAGCGCCCGTCATTACCTTCCATGAGTGCCTGTATAACTACTTCTCCTTCAGAGGTAAATTTGATGGCATTGCCCGTCAGATTCAATAGTATTTGTCTCAATCGATCCGCATCCCCAACCAGCCGGGGAGTTTTCGGCTGAACATAAGTCATCAGCGAAATCTTTTTTTCACGTGCCTTGATCGCCATCAACTCTGCAACGCCTTCAACCAGTTCAAAAGGATCAAACTCATAACTGTTCAATTCAAGTTTTCCTGCTTCGATTTTTGAAAAATCCAGAATATCATTGATGATATTGAGGAGTACATTTCCGGCGTTGTATACTGTCAATGCACGTTCACGGTGATTGGGAGCTATATCTGAATCTACCAGCAGTTCGGTCATACCAATAATGGCATTCAGCGGCGTCCGGATTTCATGACTCATGTTGGCCAGGAACTCACTCTTGGTTTTATTGGCAATCTCTGCAGCCTCCTTGGCCTTTTTCAGTTCCTCTTCAATCCGTTTGCGGTTGGAAATATCATGGAAGACGGTAATAAAGTATTCCCTGTCCGGACAATAGGCAGAAATCAAATACCATCTTCCGGATATCGTAGAAAAATACTCAAAACTCACTTTTTCCCCGTTCTTGGCCAGATCACTGCTGACCTTCAGCCAGTCCCACGGGGTATTGAGCCGGTCGATCACCTGAGCCACTTTCTTCCCTAGGATTTCCGATTTCTTGAACCCAATAATCTGCTCGAAAGCATCATTCATTTCCAAAAAGACAAGATCTATGAAATTTCCGCCTTGATCTGTGACGATTTTGTAATACGCAAATCCGTCCAACATGCTCTCAAAGAGATGCCGGTACTTGTACTCGCTTTCCTGGAGTTGTCCCTGCGACTTTTCCAATGCTTCCAGCATACGGTTGACATCAAGGGCCAAACCGGACAGTTCATCTTCTCCCGGCATATCGATTCGCTCTGAGATGTTCCCGCTTACCCCGATATCCTCTACCCTATGGCTCAAAAAAGCAAGCCTGGACAGCACCAGCTTTTCCAAAAGGTAGAGCATGATGGCGCCGATAATAATACCGCTGACCAGTAATGCGCCAATGAAGAAGTTGATGCTCGTATGTCCGAATTTAGATATTTCTCTGGGGATGACCACCTTCATCACAAGGAAGGGTCTTCCCAAAAGATCATTTAGAACAGTATATCCATTTATGAAATCTCTATTTTGTGGTTTTACTACAATTGTATCTCCCTTTTGCAGCATCTCAGGCAGGATACTTCGATACTCTTCCTCAGCCTTCACCGAGTCCAGGGCGTTGATGGCAATGGAGAGCTTGGTTAACTCAGAAATCCGCTTAACTTCTTCTGCATTGAGGTACCGTCCCATAATGATGGTGCCTCTGGAAGGTCCGTCGCCATTACTGTGAAGAATAGGCTGGGAGGCAACCATCATCGGTCCTTCCGGAGAATTTATAATTCCCTTGATCTCTTTTCCCAGGCTGCCGGCTGCAATGTCCTTCAGCACAGTATTTTTAAAGCTCTCCGAGACATTGGTCTCTTTTTCGTCCTGTAGATTATAGCCCTTAATATATACAAATTCATCAGAGGAACGAATCAACACAATAAGGTTTACTCTCAATTCCGTGAAAGAAGTGTCTACCAGATTGGACTTTATGTAATCTTCATTTCGATCCTCTATAAACTCATAGGTATCATCCCATTTTGCCCAGTCACTGAGCTTGATATCCAGGGATTCGATTTCATTATTGATAGCATTCAAGGCTTGTTCGGCACTTTTGTGCGTGCTTTGTTCTTCCAGCTTTGCAAGGCCGTTTCCCAGAATTGTGTATGCTGCAATATTAATAATCACAATCAGGCTGATGATCGTCAGCCCGATGATCAGCATGGTTTTTTTCCTTAGATTCATTTTATGCCTCCAAAATACATTGAACGCTAATTTTTTATAGAATGAATAGAATCCGGCTTTTCACACATCCTTGTGCAATCCGCCTCAAAGAATTTAGCTCATGAAAAATAGAAAACGGAACTCAACATGAATTACTAATTTTGACATTTTTCTTCGGGAAACTTAGTTTGATTATATCATTAATCATTTCAAGCTTCAATCCTTAATGCGACAATTTGCCGGACGGATAAAGCAAAGCGGTACCATACAAAAAAATATTTTTTACGGAACAGGCATTCAGACACAAAAAAGCAGCGGCCTCGTGCCACTGCTTTGATCTCCTCCGATTCACTCAAAATGAATTATATATTTGATTTTCCAGAACAGACATATTTTTCGATAAACGGATAAAGGTTTTGATTTATGAAAAAAATTCAACACATTCCATATCATCTTGTTCCCAAGCTGTATAACACCAAAAACGTAGCTGCAATGGAAGACATAACGGGAAGCATCAATCCGCCCTTAAACCACGAAACAACAGCAGTCGCGCCAACACCCACCAATGCCGCTGCAGGCAGTCCCGGAGTCGCCTGCAAAGCGCCCGGAATAATCAACGCCCCCAAGGCAGTATACGGGATATAAAGTAAAAACTTCTTAACCAGGGGAGGTATGGGTTTTTGAGACATAGTGACCAAGGGCACAAGTCTCGGAATATAGGTAACAAGCATCATTCCAATAATCAGAACCAGATAATTTTTCATGCAGCAACCTCCTCTTCTTGTTCGCCGACTTCCTTTTCATCTTTTATAAAGAAGGCGCCGGCAGCCGCTACCAGTACCGTTGCTGCCACCATATTCCACCCGGACGGAAGCCATTTAAAATAGGATAGCACAGCATTGATCAAACCAGACCCCAGTGCCAGGCCGGCAACATATACCGATTTTTTCATCTCAGGTACCAGAATCGCTACAAACATGGCGTACAATGCTATCCCCATGCTGGCCCGAACGGATGCGGGCAGTGCAGATCCAACCAAATACCCCAGTACGGAACCACCTACCCACGCACTGTATGAAACTCCTTCAAGTGCAAACATAAATGGCATCGTCGGCCTTTCTTCCCTCGTCGCAGCAACTGAAAAGGCCTCATCCGTCACACCAAATGCAATCAACGGAAGCAGTGACTTTTTTTGAACCTCCAGTCGGGCGGCCAGTGATGCACTCATCAATGCATGCCGCAGATTCAAGAGGAAGGTTGCTACGATGATTTCACCCGCAGCAGCTCCAACAGCAATCAGGTTCAAAGCCATATACTGGCTGGCGCCGGCAAACACCATCACGGAAAACAGGAAGGTATCCGTCAGGGATACCTGTATAGACTTGGCCAATAACCCAAAGGCCATCGCTGCCGGAATATATCCTATCACAATAGGCAGTGCGGCAACTGCACCGTCTTTAAAACCTAAACGTTTTTTACTTACATACTCCATCAAATTGATCCCCCAGAAAATTGCGAATAAATTTTTATCCTATTCAATATAAAGAAAATCCGTCACTAAAGCTTCTTTAGTGCCAGATCGACTGCAGCTTCAGCATGTATCGCCGTAGTATCATATATTTTTATTCTATAGTCTTCCGGCTTTACAACCAGGAAAATCTCCGTACACCCCAGAATGACGGCCTCTGCGCCGCTCTTTTCAAGGTTTTGGATAATCCTTCTGAATTCATTCTTTGAAGATTCTTTTACAACGCCACATAAAAGTTCATGATAAATGATCTCATGTATCTTTTGACGTTCTTCTTCCGAGGGTATTATAACATGAATCCTGTGCAGGTCCTGCAGCCTTTTTTTATAAAAATCCTGTTCCATAGTAAATCTTGTGCCCAGCAACCCTACTTTTAAAATCCCGGCAGCTTTTATTTTCTCTGCCGTCGGATCTGCTATATGTAGAACCGGTTTCTTCACCTGCTGCTGGATATTTTCTGCAAGTTTGTGCATGGTATTGGTACAAATTACAATAAAATCAGCCCCTGCCTTTTCAAGGCTTCGTGCTGCATCTGTCATTATTTCTGCAAGCTGACCCCAGTCTCCTTGATGCTGAAGCTTTTCTATTTCAGCAAAATCAACCGAAACCATCACGGATTTACAGGAATGGAGACCACCCAATCTTTCCTTCACTGTCTCGTTGATGATACGGTAGTATTCCAAGGAGGATTCCCAGCTCATCCCACCAATTAATCCAATGGTTTTCATATCCGCTCCTGTTCTTTCTTAAACAAATTCCCTTAGAACCTCTGCCAATCTCTTTATACCTTCAACAATACGGTCTTCATCCATATTGGAATAATTCATTCTGAAGGTGTTTTCATGTTCCCCGTTCGGAAAGAAAGCACCTCCCGGTACAAAGGCAACGTTATTATCAAGACACTTTGCAAGGACCTCTCTTGCATTGATGGTTTCGGGCAGAACCACCCAGGTAAACAAGCCACCTTGGGGGTAAGTATACCGTATGCCTCCAGGGAACTCTTCCTTCATGGTTTGCAGCATCAGATCCCTTCGGACTTTATAAACGCGCTTAATCTTTTCCACATTTTCGTCAAGATCATAGTCCTCCATATATTTTGCAATGATCCTTTGATCAAAGGTGGAAGAATGTAAATCAGCCCCCTGCTTTACCAGAATATACTTCGCGAGAATTTCCTTTTCTGCAGCAACCCAACCGATCCGCAAACCCGGACAGAAGGTTTTTGAAAATGTTCCGAGCAAAATCACCAATCCCTTTTCATCCATGGATTTCAAAGCCGGAAGCATGTCGCCTTCAAACCGCAGTTCCCCATAAGGATTGTCTTCCAATACAGGAATTTCGTATTTTGTAACCAGCTCCATAAATTTAACACGTCGTTCCATAGACCAGGATACGCCGGAAGGATTCTGGAAGTCCGGAATCACATAGATTAGCTTTACCTTATCGTACTCCTTGATCCGCTGTTCCAGTTCTTCTATAATCATTCCGTTTTCATCCGAAGGCACTTCAACAAAACGCGGCATATAGGCCTTGAAAGCATTGATGGCCGCAAGATATGTAGGGCTCTCACAAAGAACAACATCCTCCTCATCAAGGAAAACCTTTCCGGAGAAATCCAATCCCTGCTGGGAGCCATTGGTGATGAGAATGTTCTCGGTTTCCAAACAGGTCTTGAACTTTGAATTCAATCTTTCAGCGATTTTTTCCCTTAAAGGAACAAAGCCTTCTGTCGTAGCATACTGTAATGCCTTTTTCCCCTCTTCTTCAAGCACGCGGACTGCAACCTGCTTCATTTCTTCTACCGGAAACATTTCCGGTGCAGGCAAACCTCCTGCAAAGGAGATCACTTCCGGTCTTTCTGTAATCTTTAAAATTTCTCTTGTCTCTGAAGCCCTGATCTTTTCCATTCGTCTTGCAAATCTCATATTCATAGATTTCACCTCACATTAATTTATTTAAACAATGGGTTTCATATTTATATTTTTGCTGCTGCTCCCTCTTTTTTCTTCTAAAAGGGTTTCCTCTATGGCCTCCATTAATCTGCGGACCCCTTCATGGATCAGTTCCGGAGGATGATAAGAGAAATTCAGGCGGATCTGGTTTTGAACCTGTTCATCAATATAAAAAGCATCTCCCGGAACAAAGGCTACCTTTTTTTCTGCAGCCTTCATCAGAAGTCTGGATTTGATCATAGTTTCCGGAACCGTACACCAGATGTAAAAGCCTCCAAGGGGTTTGTTCCAGCTGACGTTGTCCGGCGCGAACCGTTCCATGGCAGAAATCATGGCATTCCGGCGTAATAAATACTCTTTGTTGACTTTTTTAATATGCTGTTCCAGCAATCCCTTTCTGAGAAACTCATCATAGATGCATTGTGCAAGGCTGCCGGCATGCAAATCCTCCATTTGCTTTACCATTCCCAGTTGGCGGATTACAGGCTTTGATGCTGTCAGCCATCCGATTCTCAATCCTGGAAACATGATTTTTGAAAAGGTGCTGAGGTATAATACACACCCGTGATGATCCATCGCCTTCAGGCTGGGGATTTTATTCCCTTCATAACGAAGTTCTCCGTATGGATCA
The DNA here is from genome assembly GCA_026418695.1 of Clostridia bacterium. Classification (GTDB taxonomy): domain Bacteria; phylum Bacillota; class Clostridia; order Acetivibrionales; family JAFADI01; genus SKW158. The sequence continues at coordinate 88,296 of JAOAAU010000122.1, read as the reverse complement.
TCCTCAAGTATCGGAATCTGATACCTCCATGCAAGATCTAAAAGTTGCCTTCTTCTTTCCAAATCCATGACTGCTCCGGAAGGATTCTGAAAAGTAGGTAAAGTATAAATCAACTTTGGCTTATACCTTGTCAGCAGTGATTCCAGAATGTCTGCCCTCATTCCGGCATCATCCATCGGTACACCGATCAATCTTGCCCCACTGGCGCGGAATATCTGCAAAGCACAGAAAAATGCAGGCTCCTCGACAATCACGATATCCCCGGGATCCAGAAATGCCCGTGCGATCACATCCAGTCCTTGCTGGGCTCCGGAGGTAACAAGTATCTCTTCCGGAGAGGCAAACACTCCTCTGGCCCTCATCATCTGACTAATGCTCTCCCGTAGTGGGTAATATCCCTCTGTGGGGTTATGAAGAAAGGCGGCCTTATTGCTTCCGCGAATCAATTCCTGCTGGATTATATCTATTTCCTCCAGCGGGTAAAGATTCGGATCTGCAATCCCTGCGGCAAAAGAAATGACATCATCCCTGCTTGCCAATTCCATCAAATCCCGCAGGAGGGGCTCTCTCATTCTGGAGGCATTCTGACTAAACAACTGCCGCCACTGAAGCGGTTCCTGAAAATGATCGTTACTTTGTATGTTATTTTTTACGACAGGAAGAACCACAGTCCCTTGCCCGATATGGGCTCCGATAAAGCCATCGGCCTTTAGTTCGCGGTATGCGTTCAGCACTGTGCTTCGGTTGACTTCCAAGACCTCCGCCAATTTTCGTTCAGGAGGAAGCTTATATCCTTCCGGCAATGTCCCTGAAAGAATCATTTCCCTGATTTGGCTGGTGATCTGGAGGTAGATTGGACTAGAACTGTTCCTGTCGATGTTGATAATCATGATTTCCCCCTGAAATAATTATATCTTCCGTTTAATGGTACCATCCAATTACATTATATCAGGATATTTATTCCTGCCAACCACCAATTGGACCATTCCAATTACCAGCCAATTTTCAAATCCAAATCTCAGCGCCTTACCCATCCCAAGCATTCTCATATAAAAAAAAGAAGCCATGGAAAAATCTTATCGTCCACAGCTTCCTTTTTAATATTTATAATGATTAAATCTTCATCAACAAATCTATATTTTTGTCGCCCCGTAGTATACGATCCCTCTTTCCGAATCAACGGTCACTACAGAACCGCTTTTTAAAATCTGAGTCGCATTATCCGCTCCGACAACCACAGGAATCTCCAGGGCCAATCCTACAGTTGCTGCATGTGTGCCAGAACCGCCTTCCTCAACAATGATCGCCGATGCCCTCTTTAAAACAGGGAGCATCTCATTGGTTGTATAAGGCGCTACCAAAATATTGCCTTCCTGAAAGTTATCCTTGGCTTCTTTTGGGGTTCTCGCCACACATAACTCCCCTGTCACTGAACCTGAGCCGATTCCTATGCCCTGAACCAGGACTTTTCCTACGATATGCACCTTGAGGATATTGGTAGTTCCGCTGACACCGATCGGAACTCCGGCTGTAATAACAACCAGATCTCCATTTTCAACGAGACCTGACTCCAATGCTTTTTCAACTCCCATGTCAAACATCTCATCAGTAGAGGCCGCTTCCTTCACCAAATAAGGAACAACACCCCAGGATAGGGACATCTGCCGCTGAACCCTTGGGGAAGTAGTTGTCGCAATGATTGGGCATGCGGGTCTGAACCTCGAGATCATCCTTGCCGTATGGCCGGATTGAGTCACCGTGATAATGGATGCAGCCTTCAAGTCCAAAGCAGTTGTGCAGGTTGCGTGGCTGATCGCATTGGTCACAGTAGAAATCATATCATAGGTAATGCCGGTAAATCTCTGCCAATAATCCATCGAATTTTCTGCCTTTTCCGCGATTCTGGACATGGTCTCCAGACTTTCGAGAGGGTATTTTCCTGCAGCAGTTTCTCCTGAAAGCATGATAACGCTGGTACCGTCATAAATCGCATTGGCAATGTCACTGGCTTCCGCTCTGGTCGGTCTGGGGTTTCTGATCATGGAATCCAGCATCTGTGTTGCCGTAATAACCGGTTTGCCGTTTTTATAGCATTTCTTTATCAGCCTTTTTTGAACAATAGGAACTTCTTCTACGGGAATTTCTACTCCGAGGTCTCCTCTGGCAACCATGATTCCGTCAGAAACCTTCAGAATCTCATCTACATTGTTCACGCCCTGACGGTTTTCAATTTTGGCGATGACCTTGATATCTTGTCCGCCGTATTTTTCAAGAATTTTTTTGATTTCAATCACATCGGAAGCTTTTCTAACAAAGGAGGCGGCAATAAAGTCAAACTCGTTTTCAATACCGAATCTGATGTCTTCAATATCCTGTTTTGTAAGAGAAGGAAGATTGATCTCAGCCCCGGGCACATTCATCCCCTTGTTGTTGCCGATAGTACCGCCGTTTAAAACAACACAGTGAATATCCTTCCCTGTAATCTCCTGTACTTCAAGCTCCACCAACCCGTCATTGATCAGTATTCGGCTTCCTTTCACCACGTCCTTGTACAGATCCTTATACGTAATCGTGCACTGCGTATTATCGCCGATGATCTCTTCATTGATTAAAGAAAACCTGCCTCCCTGGTTTAAAACGACTTCTCCCGTTTCAAACTTTCCGGTTCTGATTTCAGGTCCTTTTGTATCCAGAAGCAGTGGGATAGGCAAACCAAGTTTCCCTCTGATCTTTTTGAATGTATCAATTCTTTTTTGATGCTGTTCATGGGATCCGTGTGAGAAATTCACACGTGCAACATCCATGCCTTTCAGCATCAACTTTTCAAGGATTTCTTCATCATCTACCGCCGGTCCCAAGGTGCATATGATTTTGGTTTTTCTCATCTATCTATAACCCCCAAAACTAAATTTAAATATATATTGTGTAAAAATTATAAGCTTAATCAAGAATTTATAAGTTGAGATTTTCAGCAAAACAGAAAGCTCTCAAAAGCATATAAAAAGCGTAAGGCTGTCTTGCACCTTACGCCACCGTTGTCGACTAATCAAAGTGCTTTCTATATACTATAAATCCTGCCTTAAACATCATACAATAAAGTTTGTTTGAATTCAAGAATATATAATAAACTTTCACTACTTGTTTCGTCAAGTATCCTTCTGTTATAATGAACCTTGTAAATTTGTTCTAATTCTTAGAATAACGATCCATATTCAGCATTTCATAATTGTATCTTTTTTTTGTTTGTGCTAAGATGGATGTATTAGAATAAAATCCCAGAAGTTACATTGAAATCTATTTCATGATGAGTCCGGTTAAAATGGCATCTAAATGCTATTGCTTTATCTTGATTTTTTACATAAAGGTTAACTGAATAAGTTTGCACAGTCTTAATACTAAAAATATTGATGCTTTGACGGCCGTCAGATGAAACTGATCCGTCTGGATTGCCTTGAAAAATATTCGATAAAAATATCAAAACAGATGAACCACACTATTTTAAATCATATTTGGAGGTTTAAAATGGCACGAATCCTAGTTGTAGATGACTCATTTTCCACACGGAGCAAACTGAAAACCATGCTGACCATGCTGGGGCATGATATCGTTGGTGAAGCAACGAATGGTCTGCAAGCATACAGAGAGTTCGAAAAGCACCAGCCGGATCTCGTTACCATGGATATCACCATGCCGATCATTGACGGCATCACAGCATTAAAAAGAATTCTTGAAGTGTTCCCGGATGCCAATATTGTCATGGTAAGCTCTCTGGCACAAAAGCATCTGATCCTGAATGCTCTCGAAAGCGGCGCAAAACACTATATTATAAAACCTATCGATCCGGATAACTTATCCAAAGTCGTCAGCAAAGTATTGGAGGAAAGCAAAAACCCCAAATGCAGCCCAAAGCCATCCTCGTCCAAAAATGAAGCCTCAGCCGAAGAACAGCCTGCGCTTAAGACAGATGTTGTTGATTCTCTTCCTCCTTTTTCGATTGAAAACAAATCGGGCGTATTTATCGTCAATCTAAGTCCAAGAATCACCCTTGACAACCTTTTTTTCCTCAACTCAGCCGTACAAGGCCTGTTGTTTGTTAAACCGCTGGTTGTCGTGTTTAACTTTGAGAAAATCGAACATCTGGAAGCCGATGTTTTGGAAAATCTTGCTCTCATCATGGAATACATTCTCAAAGCAAGCGGGACCCTGAATATCGTTTCAACCAGTAAAGCCATTGTGGATTTCATGAAAAAGAAGAACCTCGGCCGTTGGGACAATATTTTCTCGAACCTGACGGAACTATTTATGTAATCAAAATAACCTCTGCCATATTATTAATGGCAGGGGTTTTCTTTTAGCCTCATTACTTCGACCGAAAATTGAAGGAACCTTCTTCCCTTCCTACCGAAAAAGTTCTATAATAATACATATTATGCCAAAATTTTCTTTACTTGACCTTATTTACGCTTTCGGGGGAATTTATGACACTAAGAAAAAAAACAATCATTTATATATTAATCATATTCGCCTGTCTTATTGCGATCACCTATTTAGTTTCACATAATATTGTTCTCCGCAGCTTTAAAAATCTTGAGGAAGATTTCGCCGCCAGAAACATGAAAGTAGCCATAGATGCCCTAAACCAGGAGATTTCCTCCATCAGTTCCATCACAGAAGATTGGGCAAGATGGGATGACTCCTATCAATTCATCCAGGACAAAAACTCTGAATATATTGCTTCCAACATGACGGACTCCACCTTTTCCAACCTGAAGCTTAATGTTGTCGCTTACCTTGATTCTTCAAACAATGTCGTCTATGAAAAAGGGTATAATATAAGGACCAATACTCAAATTGTCCCTCCCAGCTCTCTTCAAGCCTTTTATAAAAACAGCCCTCTGGTTGATCACAAGGATACCCAAAACGGTCTCTCAGGAATTGTCCTGTTGGATGAAGGGCCTTTGCTGATATCTTCGCGGCCTATTCTAACCAGTTTAGGGAATGGCCCTGTCCAGGGTACACTCATCATGGGACGTTTCCTCTCATCGGATTCCGTCGAGCATATCGGCAAGATCACCCAACTGCAGCTTTCCGCTTACAGAGTCGATGATGCCCATATACCACAGGATGTAAAGCCAATTCTTTCGGACCTGATCAACAAAAGAACCATCCTTACAAAAAGCTTGAATGACAATACCTTAATCGCCTATTCTCTGCTTTCCGACATATACGGAAAGCCAGGAATCGTCTTTCGTTCAGAAATGCCGCGTTCCATCCTTCAGCAGGGGAAAGATACCATCAGCTATTTCATTCTGGTTTTAATGCTGGTTGGTGTGCTTTTTTGCGTTGCTATCAGCCTCCTCTTGGGAAAAACCTTCCTATACCCGCTATCTGTGTTAATCGAAGGTGTATCAAGTATTGGCGAGACAGGGGACTTTTCCTCCCGGATTGCATTAAAAAGCAACGATGAATTGGGCCGTCTTACCAACTCAGTCAATTTAATGCTTGAAGCGCTTGAGATCTATATCGGCAAACTCCGTACGCGAACAGATCAACTTTCTCAAGCAAGGGCTTATCTCGAATCGATTTTTGATGTTGTCGGAGACGGTATTGGTGTGATCGATATGAATGGATTTATCAAAAGCTGCAATCAGGCACTTTTGGATATGTTCGGATTTTCTGAGGACGATCTGGAAAACAAAAGTATCAAGACCATTTATTCTTCAGATTGGGTAGATCTGTTGCTCCAATACCGCACCGCTTTATTGGAGCGGGGATTCCTGAGGTTTGAGTTTGAAGCCATACGCAAGAATGGCTCCGTATTCCCTGTAGAAATTTGTGCCTCCCTTCTCCGAGATCAGGAAGGTAAAGTCTCCTTTGTTGTATTTTCCATCCGCGACATGACGGAACATAAAGTCAAAGAATTATCCCTGAAAAGGAAAACCGAGGACCAGACGCTTCTCTTGGATAATATCGAAATCCAGGTGTGGTATCTTACTGACCCCGAAACTTATGGTGCCGTGAATAAAGCACATGCAGAATTTCTTGGCTTCACCCGGGACCAGTTGGAAGGCCGTAAAATTCTCGGTATTTTAAATGATAGCAAGACCGAAAAGGAATATATAAAGAGCAATCAAATCGTTTTTACGCAGAAAAAACAAATACGCTATGAAACAGAGATAAGTGCCGGCACAAGAAAAAACAGGATTCTCTCTATGATTAAGACCCCAAAGCTGGACGATGCAGGAAATGTAGAATACGTCATCTGTTCAGCAGAAGACATAACCGACAGGAAGAATGCTGAAAAGGAAATCAAATATCTAAGCTTTCATGACAGTTTGACAGGTTTGTATAACAGAGCTTTCTTTGAACAAGAGCTTAAGAGACTTGATACCGTCAGGCAGTACCCCCTCTCTGTAATTATCGGGGACATGAACGGATTGAAAATCACGAATGATGTCTTCGGGCACAGCGCTGGAGACAAGCTTTTACAAAGTGTTGCCAAAATTATAAGGACTTCCTGCCGGGAAGAGGATATCATCGCCCGTTGGGGCGGTGATGAATTTTCGATCATTCTTCCTAAAACCACTGAAGAAGCAGCAATGGAAATATGTGAGCGGATCGTCCGTACATGCAGTCAGGCTCTGGCAGATCCCATTCAGCCCAGTATAGCTCTCGGTGCAGCCTGTAAGAAGGACAATTCCGAAAGTACAGATATCATTCTTAAGAAAGCTGAAAATCGGATGTACCGTCACAAGCTGCTCGAAGATAAAAGTGCGAGAAGTTCTGTGATTTCACTGATGGAAAAAACCCTGAATGAAAGAAGTTTTGAGACCAGGGAGCATGCGCAGCGTTTACGGCATCTTGCTGTCTATATGGGGCATTCCATCGGTTTATCAAAAAGTGAACTGGATGAGCTTACGCTTCTTGCCTCCCTCCATGACATCGGTAAAATCGCAATCCCGGATGCCGTCTTGAACAAATGCAGCGGATTGACACCTGAAGAATGGGAAATCATGAAAAAGCATCCCGAAATCGGGTATCGAATAGCAAAGTCCTGTCCGGAATTTGCACCGGTGGCGGAAGCGATTCTTTCCCATCATGAATTTTTTGATGGCACAGGTTATCCGCAGGGGCTAAAGGGTGAAGAAATCCCTTCCAATTCCAGGATTATTTCGATTGTGGATGCCTATGATGCCCTAACCCATGACCGTCCATATCGAAAAGCCGCCAGCAGTTTGGAGGCGTTGGAGGAAATTCGCAGGTGTGCCGGGACCCAGTTTGACCCGAAACTGGTAATAACATTTTTGGAAATTATGGAATCCTCAGACACCGAACTAACTGCACTGTAAAAATACAGGATTATTTCTTTAACATTTGTATTTTTTAATTTACATAATTTGTAGATTGTTTTGGATTTACTGTTTTTGTTCTCTAATATTTGCATCACAATACTTTTTTTGCCTTAAATTCGTTGAAAATCGATCTATTTCGAAATATAATAAAATTGTTTCTAAAAGACTGGTGCCTTTTTTGAAGATACTGTGATATTGAGTTATTTTGGCTCACAAAACATGTATGTTCTAGGTGTTTTTCTTTTGCCGGGAGGTAGGTTGTGAAAGCATTATCTGAAAAAAAAGTTATGTTAATATTTATCACTGTAATCGTGTTTCTGGCTATACTGGATATCTACTTGTTTGATTCTGCAGGTATCCAAATCAACAGCCCGTCCGCCTCCGCTTCCGTCAAGCCAATGAGTATCACGGAGGGCTGGCAGTACCGGTGGGGAGATATGAACTTTGATTCCTTGAGAATGCCTGTGGTAGATTCCAGTAGCCGTCCTGGTGAATGGAATGATTTTACGATTCCCTGGTCTCCTTCCAATACCGGCAGAAATCATTCTGTAGTTTTAAAAACAACCCTCCCCCATGGAAGCTGGCAGAACCCTTCGCTTCTTTTCAGAACCTATGAACAGCGTATTCAGATATATCTTGGAGATAAGCTAATTTACAGTTATGGGGATTGGGAAACCGGCAAGGACGGTTTTTCCTTGAATTCTCCCTGGCATATGGTAACTCTTCCTCAGGACTATTCCAATAAAACTGTTTATTTTAGAGTGTATTCTCATTCTCTTACCTATACCGGTGACAGAGAAGAGGTGATTATTGGCTCTGATACGGATCTCGTCCAATATAAGATGGACTACCTCGCCAGTACCATCAAGAAGCGCGTTGATTCTCTCATTCTTTCCTTTCTCTTTGTTTTTATCGGTTTAATCCTTTTCTTTATCTACTGGGCCCGGAGAGAAGACCGCAAAGTGCTGCTTTCCCTTGGCTTTTTCTCCATATGTATGGGAGTGTGGATTTTTACCGAGAGCAATGCAAAGTTTCTCTTTCTCGATGCCCCCATTGTATGGCTGTATACAGGTTATCTTTCCTGTCAACTCATCCCTGTAGGCTTTTGTTCCTTTGTAATCGCAGTGTTTGGCGACACCCCGAAAAATTTGGTTAGTACGTCACGAAAAGCGTTCTTTCTGCTGACCTTGGTGAACCTGGTTCTCGATATATTTGATATTGTGCCCTGGTCGATTTCCATCCGGGCATTTCATCTGTTTTTTATCATCGCGATATTTATCGTGCTTCAAGTTATCCTTCGAGCTGTAAGAAATGGCGATCCCGAAGCCAAGATTCTTACCTGGAGTTTCATCATTCTGTTTGTTTTCGGCGTGTACGACATGGTCGACAGGTTCTACCTGCCGATTTCCTTGTTAAAGGGGCATCACATCACCCAGTGGGCCATGTTCATTTTAACCCTGTCCCTCATTTATATTGTTGGTCGCAGGTTTGTAGATGTTTTTGACAAGCTGAAGATTTATTCAAAGGAAATCGAAGAGAAGAATGAAAGATTAAATGCCATGTGGCTGGAGGTCAAAAACTCCCGAGATCAGATTGAAGAATGGAATAAAGGTCTCGAACAAATGGTCATTCAAAAAACTACTGAGGTTAAAAACTTGTTGGATAATGCCGGTCAGGGGTTTCTTACCTTTGGCAGAGACCTGCTGATAGACAAGGAATATAGTCTTGAGTGTGTCAGTATCTTTGGAGAGAGAATAGAAAACCGGCGTATTTCCGATCTCTTGTGCAGTAATGAAGAAGAAAGAAAATATTTCGAGCTAACACTCCTGAGAATCTTTGATGAAAGAAACAGTTCAAAACAGGAGCTTTACCTTCCTCTCCTTCCGGATGAAACAGAAATTCAAGGGAAATACATACATCTGCAGTATAAAGTCATCCAAAGTCTTCAAGAACCCGATCAGAAGGTCTTTATGATGGTATTGACCGATATTACTGAAAAAAGGCAGCTTGAGAATAAGGTTGAGAATGAACGAAAGACTTTAAAGATGGTTGTAAAGGCCGTGACGGACCATCACGAGTTTACGAAATGCATTGAGGATTATCAATTTTTCTGTCAGCAGGAGCTTCCAATGATTCTGGGATGCGAACTCTCCTGTGAGGAAAAGCTGTTTGAGATTTATAGAAAAATTCATACTTTTAAAGGAAACTTTGCTCAAATCGACATGGTTCATATTGTCAACGTGCTGCACAATTTTGAAGACCGCATTTCTGTTTTGCGAACCCGCAGTGCCCATTTATCCCAGGAAGAAGTTAAAATGGTATTCAACGGTCAGATCATGGAAAAATGGCTCGATGAAGATATGTCCATTTTAAAGGAAATCCTTGGAGACAATTTCTTTGAATATGAAAAAGTGTTATTCGTAGATCAGGTGAAATTAGTGGAGATCGAAAATCAAATGGCCTCAACGCTTTCATCCGAGCAGCTCCACCTATTGCTTCCAAAGATCAAAGCCTTGAGATACAGACCATTCAAGGAACTTCTCAAGCCTTATCCGAAATTTGTATCCAGACTTTCCGAACAATTGGAAAAACCAATCGCCCCCATGAATATTGAGGGCGGTGAAATGCTTGTTGACATTGACAGATACTTCAGCTTTTCCCGGTCCTTGGTACACGTCTTTAAGAATATGGTGGACCACGGAATTGAAGAAATTGAAGATCGCATTGAAAAAGGCAAGAATGAAAGCGGAAATATCCGCTGTCGTGCTGAATTGCAAGGCAACCACATCGAACTGGTCATTTCAGATGACGGAAGAGGCATTGATGTTGAAAAGATCAGGGAGAAAGCCCTTGAACAATTCTCAAAATCCGAGGCTGCAATCCCGATGGAGAAAAGCCTTTCCGACGAAGAGGCACTGATGTTGATCTTTAAGGATGGAATTACCACAAAAAAATATGCCAATCAAGTCTCCGGCCGAGGAATAGGTCTGGCTGCCGTAAAATGTGAGTTGGAGAAGCTTGGAGGTAGCGTAATGGTGAAAAGCCGTTCCGGTATGGGTACGGAATTCCATTTTCAACTGCCTTTTGACGGGATTCCGGCATGAGACATTAGAACACCTCTCATAATAAAAGCACCTGAAGCCGATTCAGGTGCTTTTATTAAATTGATCACATATTTAGAATTCAGCTGATTTTGTTGTTCTTGGGAATGGAACGACATCCCGGATATTGGCCATACCGGTGAGATACATGATGGCTCTTTCAAATCCAAGTCCGAAGCCTGCATGTTTGGTCCCTCCATATTTTCTTAATTCGAGATACCACCAGTAATCCTCTTTCTTCAATCCCAGTTCTTCCATTCTTTGTTCAAGACGGTCCAGTCTTTCCTCCCTTTGACTTCCTCCAATGATTTCTCCAACCCCCGGAACCAAAAGATCCATCGCTGCGACTGTCTTGTTATCGTCGTTCATTCTCATATAAAAGGCCTTGATTTCCTTAGGATAGTCTGTTACAAATACAGGTTTTTTGAACACTTGCTCCGTCAGATACCTTTCATGCTCCGTCTGAAGGTCACAGCCCCAATGAACCGGATATTCAAACTGATCCTTATTTTTCAGGAGAATGTCAATGGCTTCGGTATAAGTCACATGCCCAAAATCAGAATTCATCACATTCTCAAGCCTCTGAAGAAGCGTGTTGTCTATGAAGCTGTTGAAGAATTCCATTTCTTCCGGTGCATTCTCCAGAACGTAATGGATGATGTATTTCATCATATCTTCCGCCAGTTGCATATCATCTTTGAGTTCTGCAAATGCAATTTCGGGTTCTATCATCCAGAACTCAGCCGCATGCCTTGCAGTGTTTGAATTTTCAGCCCTGAAGGTAGGCCCGAAGGTATAAATATTTTTAAATGCCATGCAAAAGGCTTCTCCTGCAAGCTGGCCGCTGACGGTAAGGTTGGTTTCCTTCCCGAAAAAGTCCTGGGTAAAATCGATATTACCTTTTTCATCCCTGGGGATATTGTCATGGCTCAGGGTTGTAACCCGGAACATGGCACCCGCACCCTCGCAGTCACTGCCGGTAATGATCGGGGTATGAACGTAGACAAATCCCCTCTCCTGAAAGAACTTGTGCACTGCGAAAGCAATCATGGACCTGATTCTGAACACCGCAGAAAAAGTATTGGTTCTTGGCCTTAAATGAGCAATGGTTCTTAAGAACTCCAAGGAATGTCTTTTCTTTTGCAGCGGATATTCCGGCGGACAGGTTCCGGCAATATCAATTTTTGTAGCTTTCAGTTCAAAAGGCTGCTTCGCATTCGGGGTCTCTACCAGTTCTCCTTCGACTTCAATGGAAGAGCCTACACCAAGCTTCGCAACATCTTTAAAATTCTCTATTTTTCCCTCTTCAAATACAATCTGAAGGTTTTTGAAAAAGGACCCATCGTTCAGTTCGATAAATCCAAAGGTTTTTGAATCGCGTACGGTCCGCACCCAACCTGAAACCCGGACCTCCATCCCGAAGTTTTCCTGAGGTGCTCTATACAATTGTTTGATGGTTTTCTCAGTCATTTGCTGTTTTCCCTCCTGTTTTTATTGATATGGATCTATAGCAATCTAATATTCGCCTTTTCACATGCCTGCATCATTTCATCCGACCAAACAGAAGCCTGCACCTCTCCGATATGTGCCTTTCTCATAAAGAACATGCAAAGTCTGGATTGTCCTATACCACCTCCAGCTGTATAAGGAAGTCTTCCTTCAAGCAATTCCCTATGAAAGCTTAAGCGTTTTCGATCTTCACACTGTGCCAGCTTCAACTGCTGGATTAATGCATCCTCATCCACGCGGATTCCCATGGAGGATAATTCAAAAGCCATATTAAGAATGGGATTCCAGAATACGATATCGCCGTTGAGAGTCCAGTCATCATAGTCCGGTGCTCTTCCGTCGTGTTTTATACCTGATTTAAGTTCTCCGCCGATCTGCATGATGAATACTGCTTTCAGCTCTCTGGCAATTCTGTTTTCCCTCTCCTTAGGTGAAGCTTCCGGATACAGGTCTTCCAGTTCCTGAGTAGTAATAAAGCTGATTTCTTCTGGCAAAATCCGTTCTACTGCCGGATAAAGCTTATTCATGTAGATTTCTGTTTTTTTAAAAACCTGATAAATTTTTCTGACAATTTCTTTTAGCTTGTCAATGTTTCTTTCAGACTTGGAGATGATTAACTCCCAGTCCCATTGGTCTACATAAACCGAATGAAGGTTGTCCAGTTCTTCATCCCTCCGGATTGCGTTCATATCTGTGTAGAGACCTTCCCCTACCTCATAGCAATATTTTTTTAGAGCCATGCGCTTCCATTTTGCCAGCGAATGTACAATTTCAACGGTATTGCCGCCAATTCCTTTAACATCAAATGAAACAGGCCTTTCGACACCATTGAGGTTGTCATTCAAACCTGTTTCCGGTCTTACGAAGAGCGGCGCCGACACCCTTGCCAGATTTAATTCCTTCGCAAGTTCACCTTCAAAATAATCCTTGAGCAGTTTTATGGCCGACTCTGTTTCACGGACCGAAAGAACCGGCTTATAATCTTCCGGAAGGATCAATTTTTCAAATCTGCTTTCCATATATTTTTGCCCCCTTTGCCAAAAATAATATCCAACCGAATAAAATTATATCATGTTCATTGGTTCAAATCTATCGAATTACCCATCCTGTCCTTGTTTTTTTGCTCATTTAATTCTATTATGGTGAAGTATAATTATTATAAAAATTGATAAAAGCTATGTACTGCTGTTTTACGTAAAACATGCTTGGAGGTTTATATGTTGAATGTCGATGTCATAGGCGTTCCGGTTGACCTGGGTGCCAGCAGGAGAGGCGTAGATATGGGGCCGAGCGCCATCCGGTATTCGGGACTGAAAAACGCGCTCACCAGCCTGAACATCCATTATCACGATCTTGGCAACATTGATGTTCCTGTCCCCGAAAACGAGGATGGAGAACATAATGCCAGAATGAAATATCTTCGTGAAATCAACGGGGTGAATAAGAACCTTGCCGGGATTGTCAGCCAAAGTCTTCTGAGAGGGCATATGCCCCTTGTTCTTGGCGGCGATCATAGTATTGCTGTTGGGTCCATTCTTGGTGCCCAGAGCGTTCTAAAGAACATCGGTGTCTTATGGATGGATGCACACGGAGATTTTAATACGGAAGCAACCACCCTTTCCGGCAACCTTCACGGAATGTCCCTGGCAGCCTGTACAGGTCAGGGAACCAATAGCATGACAAAATTCAAATCACCGAACACTAACTTTATCAATCCGGAAAAAGTCGTTCTTGTTGGTGTAAGGTGTCTCGATAATGAGGAAATGGTCTTGTTGAAGAAGTCCGGAATTACCATATTCACTATGGCGGACATCGATATGCTGGGGATGAAGGAGATCATGAAAAGGGCTCTGGACATCGTCGAAACCGGTACTGAAGGTTTTCACCTCAGTTTTGACATTGATGTCATGAGCCCGACTGAGGCTCCCGGGGTCGGTACTCCAGTAAAAGGCGGATTGACATATAGGGAAGCCCATCTGGCTGCCGAGATGATTTCAGACAGCAGCAAGCTCCGTTCCTGTGAATTTGTTGAACTGAATCCCATCCTGGATCATGCCAATCAAACCGGAGAATTGACGATCTCGTTGATCTGTTCCGTTCTGGGGAAGAAGATATTGAGAATGGATGACTGATCAACCTGGATGTTGCAGCGAAACAATAAAGCCCGGTGCAAGCTGTTCTCTGAACTGCCCCCTGTCAAGTAGACAGTTAGAATAATAAAAACTGTTTACCATAAGGAGGAGCATATCACTCAGCTTGTACCGGGCTTATCTTTGCAATAGAATTACAGCATTTTCACTAGGCGTTTGTTGATTTCCTTCAGAAAATCTTCCGTATTGACCACAGTCTTTGTCGGCGCTTCGGAAAGTGAAGCCAGGTCTTTGGTCATGGTACCTTCATCAATGGTCCTGATGGATGCAGCTTCAAGCTTATCCGCAAAATCAACAAGCTCTTTGATGCCATCCAGTTCACCACGTTTTCTAAGAGCACCGGTCCAGGCAAACAGGGTTGCCATGGAGTTGGTAGAAGTTTCCTCGCCCTTCAGGTGTCTGTAATAGTGTCTTGTTACTGTTCCATGAGCTGCTTCGTACTCATATTTTCCATCCGGGGATACAAGCACGGAAGTCATCATCGCAAGACTTCCAAAAGCAGTTGCGACCATATCGGACATTACGTCTCCGTCGTAGTTCTTGCAGGCCCAGATCATGCCGCCTTCTGAACGAATGATACGCGCAACGGCATCGTCAATCAGGGTGTAGAAATACTCAATTTTTGCAGCTTCAAATTGATCTTTGAATTCTGCATCGTAGATCTCCTGGAAGATGTCCTTGAATCTATGATCATATTTTTTAGAGATGGTATCCTTTGTTGCAAACCAGAGGTCCTCTTTCTGATCGAGGGCAAAAGTAAAGCATGCTCTTGCAAAGCTCGCAATGGATTTATCCGTATTGTGCATTCCAAGGATAACGCCTGCACCGTCAAAATCGTGAATTGTCTGTCTGGATACCTGTCCATCCGCAGATGTAAACACGAGTTCCGCCTTGCCAGGACCGTCCAGCTTCATTTCAACATCTTTATATACATCACCGTAGGCATGTCTTGCAATGGTAATCGGCTTTTTCCAGGTCTTTACGGAAGGTTTAACACTGTCCACGATAATCGGAGCACGGAAAACAGTACCGTCAAGAATTGCTCTGATGGTTCCGTTCGGACTCTTCCACATCTGCTTGAGGTTATATTCCTCTACCCTCTGAGCATTAGGAGTTATCGTTGCGCACTTAACGGCAACACCATACTTTTTAGTAGCATTCGCAGCATCGATGGTAACCTGATCGTCCGTCTTGTCTCTATACTCGAGGCCAAGGTCATAATACTCTGTTTTCAGGTCTATGTACGGTTCCAATAAAATATCTTTTATCTGTTTCCAGATAATTCTTGTCATTTCGTCTCCGTCCATCTCAACCAATGGAACCTTCATCTTAATCTTTTCCATATGTACTCTCCTTCTATCATCATTTTTTATATAATGTTTTTTTTTTCACAAACTCAACAGATTCTATTTTAAATGAAAATACCGTCATAATCAAGATAGTTTTGCCAAGTTCAAGTGATTTCTGTTTATAAGCACGGAAAAGTAATAAAGAATATGCATATAGCTTGTTTGTTCATTCTTTATTACTTTCCAGCTCAAATGAATATTACTTTGTTTATTGACCTTTCAGGCTGTTTAAGAGCTCGGAAACTTTCCCCTTGTTGTTCCTGATCCTTCCGCAATCCAGGCACAAGCTGTTGCTCATCCATTCATCCTTGATCAGTTCCGTCCGGTGGCAAATGCTGCAGATACGGACGGAATCCTTCTGATGATAAATCTCTCTGGCATGGTTCAGGATTTCTATCTGCGTTTCAGAGTTCACATGATCCAGACACTCAAAATTAAACTCCGATTTACTGAGCAGTTGATCCATCGCGTTTAATATCCTGTCATTATAGCTGTACTTTATTCTCTCAATTAACATGGGTCATCACCATTACCTTTTAATAATCTAAAGTACCGATGCCGCATCACTTTCATATGAAATTTTGCTATACCGCACATTCCATAAGTAACTTCAAAAAAGTGTGAAATAAAACTCCGCTTATTGTTTAGTATTTTATAAACCCTTATTTTCGACTCCCGAAAAAAGTTGTATGAAATGTTATTCTATGTATTCAAAGGAATTACAATACGGAACGTGCAAGGGCTTTTTCACAGCATTACAATTACCGCGAACAATGAATGAAAAATAAATTTCATCCCTGCGAAATCATATTTATATTCAAATACAACAAAAAACAGATGGTCTTGGCCATCTGTTTTTTAATAAATATACAATTTTGTTCCTGCTGTAATATTTTCCTGAATCCATTTCGCATTTTCTACAGCTAAGCGGATACATCCCATGGATTTCGGCATCCCCAGCGTCGAGTCCAACACCGTACCTCTGCTGCTGAGCTTTATGGAGTGGAAATAGTAGGAACCAAAAAAACGCGTATAATACTTGGCGCCGGTTCCTCCCCCGGTATCCAGCCATCTTCCTTTTTCACTGCCCACAGAAAACGCTCCCTGCACCGTCGGTGAAACATTCTCACCTGTGGAGCACTCCATAATTCTATAGACTTTCCAGCCGTCATTGTTTTTGAGTATGTACAATTTTTGCCTACCGATGTCGGTCCATAACAAATATTCACCGGGACTAGTCCATCCCTTGAATTTTACATATTGTTCTATCTCCGAATTCTCAGCTACATCCTCATTCTTTTTAAACTCAGGGTCTATATAGATATCTTTGACGGTGACCCAGCCTTCCCTTCCATCGGAGCTTCTTACGTTATACCACTTGTAAGCCTTGTCCGCCAATATTTCCAGTGAAGTATCCTCTTTTAGCGTATCGATGACTTTACCATTCACCCGATCAAAAAGGAAAGTATCTCTGGTAGTAGATCCCCTGACGATATTTCGTGGAAACAGGTCCTGAAGTTTTCTTGCATCGGATAGATTGATGGCGCCTGACATTTGAATCGTATTCTTTTCCTCATCCCATTGAAGGTTGATTCCAAAAATTTCAGATACAATGCTTACCGGTACATACAACTGCCCTGTCCGTGTATATGCAGGAGTACTACCGATCATTACACTGCCATCCACGTCGATCATGCGGCTGTTTTCCATAAAAGCGATTTTCAAATGCTCCCGGTCCAGCAGCAGCTTGTTATCTTCAGCACGTGCCCCCAGCAGGTTCCCAAGATCATTCAGACGAACAAAATGCCTTCCCTCATGGAACTCGGCGCTGACATTCTGTACCTTTTCTCCTTGAATAAAACTTACTGATTTTAATTCGGCTGACTCTTCAGCAAATGTATTACCAAAGGCGCTAATCATACAAAATAACGTAACCAAAACAAAAAAAATTAATTTCTTAAACCTATTCATCATTCTTTTCCATGCTAAATCAATCCCATAAATTATTTTACATATTTTGGATCGACTTAGCCGAGATTGTCCCCCTTAAAAGTCATCGATATACCAGTAAACTTCTATTTCCCGAATTCTTTACAGCACCAAATTTTGGCTGACTCCCATTTTAGCATTGGATTTATTTCTTGTAAATGTAAAACATCGTTGAATAACTCGAATTTTCTGAACATAAAGTTCATAATCTTGCAAAAAACTCAAATATTCGGTATTCTCTGTTAAATTTTAATTGTTTTTATTGCTTAAAACAATAAAAGCTGTACTGTAATGCAGCACAGCCCTTTCTATTTCAAGTTTGCTTATACCAAGCTTCCTAATATCTTTCCGATGCTGTCATTGATCACCAGATCAGCTTTACTGTCGTATTGAGTCGCTGACTTATTGATGAGTACCAACTTTTTCCCCTTAAAATATTGCACCAATCCTGCCGCAGGGTAAACAACCAGAGAAGTTCCTCCAATGATGAGCACATCCGCCATGGAAATGCTTTTAATGGCATGATGTATTACAGCCATATCCAATTCCTCTTCATACAGAACTACATCCGGCCGGACAATTCCACCGCAGTGGCTGCATGAAGGGATCACGTCCTGACTCTCCATAACATAATCCAGACTAAAAGTCTTTCGGCATTGAATACAGTAGTTCCTGTAAACAGAACCATGAAGTTCAATCACGTTTTTCGAACCTGCTTTTTGATGCAAGCCATCAATATTTTGGGTAATCACAGCACTGACCTTTGCTCTTCTCTCCATCTCAGCAAGCGCATAATGAGCCGCATTTGGTTCTGCATCCCTTAAAATCAGATTGTTCTTATAATACTCATAAAATTGCTTGGGTGACCTTGTAAAAAAGCTGTGACTCAACAAAGTCTCCGGAGGATATCCATAATTTTTCAGCGTGTTATAGATCCCTGTTTCCGACCTGAAATCAGGAATGTTACTCTCGGTAGAGACACCTGCCCCTCCAAAGAAAACGATGTTTTCACTTTCGTTGATGATTTGTCTTAGTTTTTCAATCATACTCCTCATCTCCATATTCTTCAGTACAGGAATCCATCTTCTTTCTTACCAACTTTTTCCCATCCACTCTATATTATCAACCTGGTTCCGATGTTTCAAGCCCGCCTGCTGATTCTTCACAGTAAATTGATCTTGTATGAAATAACAAGACTGGTAAATGCATGATTCTGAGATCGTTTGGAAAAATAATAAGCGTTAATATCATACTTTGAGGAGGTTATCTAATGTCCGATAAAGATATTCAAAGCTCTTATGAGCATAGTGCCGAAAGGATGAGCGGCAGTGATAAAACCTTACGGGCTGCCCTTGATCCGGGGGATACCAACGATCCGGATTTTCATCAGGATCTGCACGAAAAAATCAAAATAGACTATGATGGCATTGTAAAATCCCCCGACATGGAGAAAGTCCATCAGTGGCAAAGAGATCACATAAAAAAGGGAGATCAGTCCAAGGAAGGTTATCCCTTGAATGTAATCATTGATCCTGCAATGCGTGAAATGTATCAGGTGGTACATAACGCAGGAATGACGAATGTTTTTGACCGCTTCAGCCAACAGCAGCCCATTCAGTGCAAATTTTGTATCGAAGGCCTTTCCTGCCAGCTATGTGCCAACGGTCCCTGCCGAATCAGCACTAAAGTTCCTAGAGGAACCTGTGGTGTTGATGCTCATACCATGGTCGCCAGAAATTTCATGTACCGACATGTTACCATTGGAACCTCTGCGAACATCTTCCACTGTCACCAGGCAGCAAGGACGCTGCGGGCTGCCGGTGAAAATCCTCAAAGCGGTCTGAAAATCAGGGACGGTGAAAAACTTAAAAAATATGCAGAAATGGCAGGACTCAACAGTAGTTTGCCGTTGGACAAGCTTGCAGTAGAATTTGCCAATTGGGTCATCAACGACATCCATGCCCCCTTCCACACCCCCTCCAAGGCGGTGGAAGCCTTTGCTCCGGCGATGAGGAAAGAGCTTTGGAGAAAGCTTGACCTGTTCCCGGGCGGTGGCTATAGTGAAGTTGCTTTTGCACAAACACAATGCATGACCAACTTCAACTCTGACCCAGTTGAGTTTTTGTTAAGAAGTGTTCGGTTGGGTGTTGCGAATGAATACCAGGGACTCTTCCTCCTGGATATCCTTCAGGAAATCCTCATGGGTACGCAGGTCATTACCAAAAAGAAGCAAAACATGGGACTTTTGAAGGAAAACATGATCAATGTCATCACCAACGGACACATGCCGCTTTTGGCCCACGTAGCCATTGACATCGCCTCCAGTCCCGAGTGGCAGCAGAAAGCCAAGGAAGCTGGTGCTGAAGGCATTCAAATTCTGGGGCATGTATGCGAAGGACAGCAATTGATCAATTATTCCGGAACCCATGATCAAAAAGGCTATGGAGGCCAGGAAGGCGAATGGCTGTCTGAAGAATATCTCTTTGCAACTGGTGCTGTTGATCTTTTCATGTTTGACTACAACTGTACGGTTCCTACACTCCCTATCTTTGCGAAAAGGTTCGGTACAAAGCTTCTGAGCGTTCATCCGGTCATCAAGCTTCAGGGTACCGAAACCCTGGACTTTGTTCCTGAAAAGATGGCGGAGCAGGCAGTGAAAGCATTGAATATCGCTATTGAATCCTTTAAGAGACGGAAGGCTGAAAACCGGAAGGTCTACATTCCTCCCCATGTCTCCGACTGCATGGTCGGCTTCAGTACGGAATCTATCAAGGGAGCTTTGGGCGGAAGCTTCAAGCCGCTGATTGATCAGATTGCCAACGGCAATATTCGTGGAATTGCCACCATCGTTGGCTGTACAACTGCCCGCTATGGTCAGGGAGGAAGCAATATATTCAAGATTACCAAGGGACTGATCGAAAACAACATCCTGGTACTCTCGGGCGGTTGTACCTCCAGTGTCATGGAATACACCGGCCTTACAGATCCCAAAGCCGCCGAGGAAGCTGGAGAAGGTCTGAAAGCAGTTTGCAAGCAGCTTGGTATTCCTCCGGTACTCACCTTTGGTGCCTGCGTGGACATCGGAAAGATGACCCTTACTGCAAAAGAACTGGCGGACGCGCTTGGCGTGGACACCAACAAACTTCCGCTGGTTATAGGCGCACCGGAATACCTTGAACAGAAAGCTGTTGCAGATGCTTGTACCGCTGTCGCTCTTGGCTGGTTAGTGCATGTTGCTCCTGTTCCTTCGATCACCGGCAGTGATGTGGTGGTAAAGACTCTGACAGAAACCACAGAGACCTTGGGACTTGGCAAAGTGGTTGTAGAAATGGATGCAGAAAAGACCGTTCAGATTTACAAAGATCATATTGAAAAGAAACGTAAGGAATTGGGTTTGCAATAATTATAAACGCCGGCAGACTTAAATGATCCTGCCGGCGTTTAATTTACTTTTGATGCATCAATCCAAATTTTAAGCACCTCTGATAGGAATATTCTTCTGACTTTCAGTTGATATTCCGTTTGCTGCACTTTCATAATCCTATTCTCTATGATTTCCGCAGCTAAATCCATATCAACAGATTTGACTTCCCTTCCGACAAGGCTGCTGTATTTTTTTCTTACCGCTTTTTCCAATTCGATTTTATCCAGTTCGTCCGCCTCATGGTGGATCATGATTTCTATATCCTTGATCACGAACTTGTTTTTGTTGATGGATTCTTCCAGTTTGGACAGCTTAATTTCCTTTTCCATCAACATGTTCTGCAGATTTTTGATCTCCTGATGATGTCTGTCAAGCCTGTAGCTAACCAGGATATTTAACGCAACTGCACCCGTGATCATGCCCAGAAGGCCGCCTGTCATAAATACAAGAAGCGGTCCAGAAAATATTTTCCTCATTCCATCCATATCTCTCCACACCGCTGAATAAGCTTTATAACATTAAAACCTGCATTTGCGCCGAAAAGGGCCATTACCACATATACCGCCTGTTTGAGTGTAGTCCTCATTTCTCCGTTAAAAATTCCTTTTTCAATAATTTCAAAGGAAGAAAAGGTTCCACCCAATGCCACAGCTACAGCCCATACCTTGATGGAACCGGCAATATCCAGCATGGTTTTCAAGGGCGGATGATCGCTGATTACAGCCCCTATTCCGGCAAATATGCTTGCTCCAAGGATGACACCGAAGGATACCAGAAAACTGTAGATAACACTGCTAAAAAAAGATGCCTGCAAGAATCTTATTCCATCCTTCTTAATTTGTTTCATTACTTTCCTATGCTTTATATTAAGGAATTATGCTTTTGACTGCTGCTATGAAAGACTCAATGGTTTTACATTTTTTACTGAATGCTGGCATATTTTCAGTCTTCATTGCCTATTCATAAAGTGACCCCATAAAAAGGAGGGCGCCATGAATCCCTTATTGATCATCTTATTCAACTTTATTACGGGTACTGCCTGTCTGATGTACGGCGTCAACCTGATGAGCACCGGCCTTGAAAAAGCCAATCTAAAAGCGATAAAAAGGCTGCTCTCCGTCTGGACAGATAAGACCTATAAGTCTTTTATTGCAGGCACGGCCATCACAGCTCTGGTCCAAAGCAGTACCGCCGTCACCGTCATCACCGTCGGACTTGTCGATTCCGGCCTTATGAAGCTTTCCCAGGCTGTTGGAATCATATTTGGGGCAAATCTGGGAACAACCATTACGGCACAGCTGATGTCCTTTAATATCGGGTATCTATCCATCCCGGTGTTTCTTTTAGGAATCGCAATGAGACTTTTTACGCGGAAACCCTTTTTAAAGAGTCTTTCCCTTTCCTTCATTGGCTTTGGTTTCATGTTTCTGGGAATCACCGTTCTCAACCTGGGGGTTCCCTATATCAGAGAAAGCGAATATGTTTTTAAATTATTCAGTCAGTACGGGCAAAATCCCTTCATCGGTCTGTTGATCGGGATGGTGACCACCATGCTGGTTCACAGCAGCAGCGCTACCGTTGGCCTGACGATCGTTTTGTTCAACTCGGGGTTAATCGGCTTTGAGTCTGCTATAGGCCTGACCCTCGGAGATAACATCGGAACCTGTATTACCGCTCAACTAGCCAGTCTTGGAACCAGTATATCCGCAAGGCGAACTGCCTGGGCCCATACCCTCTATAATGTTATCGGAGTAATCATTGCCGTTGCTGTATTTATCCCATTTACGGAATTGGTAAAGTTGATCACTGCTGTTCTGGGCCAGGATAACAGTCGCCTGATCGCTAATACCCATACTGTTTTTAATATCTTAAGTGCGATGATCTTTCTACCGGTCACAAAGTACTATGTAAAGTTTATCGAATCCCTTATAAAAGATTGAAAGAAGGAATATTCCGAATTCAAAGGCCTTCCTTGCTTTTTGGATTTAACTGGACTTTGGTTGCAGTCCGTGCCAGCCCAATATTCATTACCTCAAGAATACTCATGATCCTCAAGTTGATATCCTCTTGAACTTCAAGGAAGCTCTGCCATTCGGTAGTTTTAGTAAAAAGGTAAACAAAGATGTCCAGTGAATTATCCGCAAACCTTTCAAAATATACACATACCGTTTCACTGTGGACTTCCGTATGGTTTTTCAGCATTTCTCTAATCCGTCCGACACACTCCTTGATTTGACCCGAGGTTGCAGTATATGCTATTCCCAACCTGAAATTGATTCTTCTTTTCCCCATTCTCGACCAGTTGGTAACCGGTTCATTGCTCATCATGGAGTTGGGTACGGTGACAAGGGCCTGTGCAAAGGTCCTAACCCTGGTACTGCGAAATCCGACATCCTCGACTGTCCCTTCTACATGGGGTGTCATGATCCAATCCCCTACTTCAAAAGGCTTATCTATCATAATCATTAAACTTCCGAAAAGATTTGCCACCGTATCCTTTGCTGCCAGGGCAATCACCAATCCCCCCAAACCCAGTCCAGCAATAAAGCCTGCTGCATTGTATCCCCACTCCTGAGCAATGACAATGATTCCGATGGTCACCACCAGCACTTTGATCCCGCTCTTTATAAAGGATATCATCATTGGGCTTAATCGGATCCCTGAGTTGTCTCCAACTCTTGACAGAATGTAGGCAAGTACTTCTACAGAACGGTAGACCGCCCAAAATATCAGGAAGGCCAGACTGGATCTCAGAAAATGCGCCCAAAAAGCTTTGACTCCCCTGGAAAGGGGGATAAACTCCAGTGCAGCCCATATTCCCAAAAGAGCGATCGCAAAGTGAGCCGGCAGCTCCATTTTTGTAATAAACAATCTGTTTGAACATTTTTCACTCTTGTAGAAAATCTTCTGCAACATGCCTATGAATAGATTCACGATCTTCTTTCGAAGTATCAATGTCATAATTAGAATGATCCCTGGAACCAACAGATGAAAAAGATGTATACCTCCGACAGAAAAACTGCCAATGCTTTGTATGTTCTTCCAAACTCCCATGATGATCCTCCGGCTAAAATATTACTACTTTTGTATAAGCACAAACCTTTAACTATTGTATTCATCCATGGGGGTCATCTTTACAAGCAAGTCTCGGAAGAAACAAAAAAAGAATCAAACAATAACTGTTTGATCCTTTCTTATATAAACCATTTAAAGTTTTTTACCAATCAATCTCGCTACATGAACCCCGCTGGCAGATGCCTGAGAGAGTGAATGTGTAACGCCGGAACCATCTCCAAGAGCAAAGAGCCCCTTGATCTTTGTTTCGAGGTTTCCATCCAGTTCTACCTTGGAGTTGTAGAATTTAACCTCTACACCATACAGCAGTGTACTCTCGTTGGCAGTACCGGGAGCGATTTTATCTAAGGCATAAATCATTTCAATGATATCATCCAACTGTCTTTTCGGGATTACAAGGCTTAGATCCCCAGGTGTTGCGTTGAGTGTAGGCCTAGTAAAGCTCTGTGCCAGTCTGTGCTCATTGGTTCTGTTGCCTTTTACGAGGTCTCCAAACCTTTGTACCAGAACACCTCCGCCCAGCATGTTGCTCAACCTGGCAATGGATTCACCGTATTCATTGCTGTCCTTGAAAGGTTCCGTAAAGTTGTTGGAAACCAGCAAAGCAAAATTGGTATTCTCCGTATGCAGTTTAGGATCCGAATAGCTGTGCCCGTTCACAGTCATGATCCCGTTGGTATTCTCGGTTACAACCTCACCATAGGGATTCATGCAGAAGGTTCTCACAACATCCGAATATTTCTTAGTCCTGTAAACGATCTTGCTTTCATATACGTCATCCGTAATATGAGCAAAAACTGCTGCAGGAAGCTCAACTCGAACACCGATATCCACCCTGTTGCTCTGGGTTTTGATCCCCAGCTTTGAGCAGATTTTTGAAATCCATTTGGAACCAGACCGGCCTGTAGCCAATACCAGGTATTTGCCTTCAAATTCCGCTTTTGAAGTGCTGATTGCAAAGCCATCCTCCTTAGATTCTATATCCAGCACCTCGGTATCAAAAAGGATCTCTACCTTATCTTTTAAGAATTCATAGATATTCGACAGAATCACAAGGTTTCTGTCCGTTCCAAAGTGTCTGACCTGGGCATCCAGCAAATGCAGGTCATTCCTTAAGGCCTGGGTTTTCAACTGTGAATTGGCTGTGGAATAAAGCTTTGCTCCTTCACCGCCCATTTTACAGTTGACCTCGTCCACATAACGCATCAGGTCCAACGCTTCATTGTATCCTACGTATTTGAAGAGATCGCCGCCGAAATTATTTGTAATATTGTATTTGCCGTCGGACATGCTTCCGCTTCCGCCAAAGCCGTTGACAATATTGCATGTGCTGCATTCGATGCAGGCTTTGATTTTCTTTCCGTCGATCGGGCACCTTCTCTTATTGAGAGCATGTCCTTTCTCTATCATTAAAACCTTGATTTCAGGATTCATTTGGGTCAGTTCATAGGCTGTAAATATTCCGCTTGCTCCAGCTCCAACTATGATAACATCGTATTTCAATGGTAACTACCCCCTCGCTTTATGTTCACCAACGATTCTATTATAATGTGCATGGCCACAAATTTCCACTCAATTTTTATTCATGACCAGTTCAGTGTATTTTATACTATACTTCGACGAAGTTTTTCTCACACAAAATCTATATTATAGTTGTGCTTGATCATGAAGTCAACGTTAAATTGTCTCAATTGATTCAAATAATGATAATTCAATAGAACTGATCAGTAGAGATTCGTTGTCTATACGGAATAAAAGGCACTGAGAGTATTCATAACATAAAATACTCCAGTGCCTCTATTTTTCATTAAATATTTTCATTGAATACTTATATTGTTATTATTGCTATGATAACCGTTGCAGCAAAACCAACCAGTACTGGAATCAAATTTTTTCTGGCAAGCTCTCCCGGATTTACATTACAAATTGCCGCAACAGGAATCACAGCCCATGGAATAATGGTTCCCCCGCCAACCCATACAGCAGTAATTTGTCCCAAAGCAGCCAAATTTGCAGTTCCAATTCCGGTAGCCGTTGAAAAAGTCTGTGCCAGGGATCCTACCAGCGGCAAACCCGAGAAGCCTGATCCATCAAGTCCGGTAATTGCTCCAATCAAAGCTTGCACCAATACTACCGGAATTTTCGAAAGGGATACATTGTTCGAAAGGAAAGCACCGATATCCATTAGGAACCCGCTGGCATTGGGCCCCAGAATCTGTTTCGCTGTAGTCTCTCCACCAAGAAAGAAAAACGCTCCGATAACAACAACAGGTGCAAATACCTTAATCCCAAATAGAAAGCCCTCCTTCACATACTCCGTGACTTTATCGAGTGACCCCATGAACCTATGCTGAATAATAGCTACCACAGACATAAGCAGAACCGCTGTGCCGCCAACAAGGGCTGTAGCGTCTCCCCCTTTCAGCTCGTATTTATACATCAGAACCATATCTACGATAAAAACAACAGGGGTAGCAATGGCAACAATATACGTCCCGAGTGAACGTTTCGTGTTCAGGCTGTTTTGTTCTTTACTTTCAGGAACAAATGTTATCTCTACTTTCTTCATATCTCTTTTCATCATGATGAATGCCGTAACGGTGGTTACGATGCTCATCGTCAACCATAAAGGAAAGCTTGCTGCCATGATATTCAGGGAACTATCAACACCCGCAGCCTTGGCAGTAATGGCCGGAGCTCCCTGGATAAAAAAGTCACTGGAAAGCGCTATGCCATGCCCAAACAGGTTCATGGCGACTGCTGCCCATATCGCAGGAAGACCTGCTTTGATAGCGGCCGGAAGCATGATCGCTCCCACCAGGGCTACCGCCGGAGACGGCCAAATAGCCCATGAAATTGCAGTCATGACAATTCCCAAACCCCAAAAGGCAATACTTTGGTTGACCATCATATATTTGATCGGCATCATTACCAACTCATCTGCACCGATATCTTTTAATGCCTTCGACATCGCAACAACCAGTGAAATAATTACGATAATTCCCCAGAACTCAGTACCTGCTGCGATTAAAGAATTATATATTACCTGAACCCCTTTTAAAACACTCCCCGAGGATGCAACCCCCATAATAAACAAGCCTGCAATGCAAGGAAGTACAATATCTTTTTTCAAAGCCATAATCACTAGTATTGTAATTACCATTGCAATGTAGATATAGTGAAGCAATCCTAACTGAACCATTCCTCATCCCCCTATTTTTTGTCTATCTATACCTTGCCCAAAGTTCAATTCAATTTGGAGAATACGCCTTTAACCCCGTTTTGCTCCACTCGTTTGGCGATCTCACCGGTATCCGTTGAGTAAAGTCCTAACTTAAGCATGCGTTCGAAATAAACGGAACCGGAAAATGTATATTTCTTGGTGAGACCCTTTTCTGTTTTCATTTCTTCGCGTACATACGCAACAGCATCTCCCGTTGCCAATCCTCTCGGTAATTCCAGTAAAGGCTTTTTGGAAACCAACCTCGCACTGTTGTGACCCGCTAGAGTTCCTGTTACAATAGCTTCGGTATGCCCTACAAGAAGGCCTGCCTTTTCTCCGCAGCAAAACAGGTTCTGAACCCCTTCCACCTTCATGCTGTTCTCTCTTGGTGCCATGGCAAAATACCTCATGGAATTTCCGATTCCTCCGGCATAGGGATCTTCATACCTAGCATTTTCAAACCCCGGAATCCTTCGGAGCATTTCAAGGTTGTAAAAAGGAGTCATCAACTTGGCATGCCCGGTATCCAGAAGAATGATATTATCTTTGAATTCTTTCAGTGCATATTGCTGACATGCTTTCACGCTAAGATGATCTTCCACCAGATTCCTTGGAATAGGAATTACGACCACCCCTTTTAAATCCAGTTCATCCCTGATTTCCTTTGCCAGCGATTCCTTATACAGCTTGCAGGAACCACTCATGGCGCCATAACTGCCATCTTGTTTTTTCCCTACGTACTCAACAATCCCCGCGAGCCCTGTGATGCTGACCCTTCCGCCAAAGCTTGGACACCGGAGAATGCACATGGCACAGCCGTTTCCATACTTAATACAATTAGCAGTTGGCCCCGCTGTACCTGTAGCATCTATAAAGACATCTCCTTCAAAAATCCGTCCTTCCTGCTCCTGAACACAAGAGATATTTCCATTGGAAACTTCAATCTTGCTGATCCTGTTCTTGTAATGGAACTGCACTCCGATTGCTTTTAAATAATCCGAGACCGCTCCGTGGATTGTACCGATATCATAAAGGGCTGCGTGTTTATGTCCCGGGAACTCAATATTCTTATGCCTTGAGTTTCTGTCGCATATTTCAAACAGCTCGCCCCCGCCCATTGCAGCCATTTCCTCTGCTGCAGTAAACCTTCCGTTGTTCCGCATGATCCCCCCTACCATACCGGTTCCCAGCAGCATATCCGTCCTTTCAATCAATATTACTTCTGCTCCCGCCTTGCGTGCACTGATGGCAGCCGCACATCCCGACCATCCTCCACCAATGATTACAACTCTCGACATCCAAACATCTCCTCGATAAAAATTTAAAGGCGGTTGGGTAAACCCCAAACGCCCGCATTCGTAAATATTCAACAATATTCAACCAAATCGATAGCGCTTCACTGCTTCAGTGACAGTCCCATGATTATTCACCACGTAACCAAGCCTGTTCTTAAGGGAAAAACGGCTTTCGGGATCGTCCCCTTTCAACATGCGTCACAGGGTACCCTTAACCCTCCTCATATTTACTGCTGTCAGATCCACCTCTATCCATTTATTCAGTTTAATGATAAAACCCGGCAAAGGATTCTTTCCAAATTGAACCGGGTTTATGCTCTAGTTTTTATTCATAACAATTATAACAACTTTATTCAACATCTGTCGAATCCACTTTTTTCTAAGGCTCAGGGCAGATTGTTCCCTTGGTTTTTTTAGATTACATAAGACAGCCTCAAACTGTTTCAGAAAAGCTTTACACCGATAGATCGTGGAAAGATCCTTGGAGTTTGGTTTTAACAGCAAAAAAAAAGACCTTTCGGCCTGGGTGTGTGCTTTCTCATTTTTTCAATTCGTTTAACGTTCGATCAAGTCGGTCACTAGCACTCGATCCCTGCAAGACTTTCTCTGAGGGCCATACGGGCTCTGTATAACCTGTTCTTGATGATGGACATGGGCTGATTCAGCATCTGTGCAATTTCCTTATAGCTCACTCCATTCTGGTGATACAGAATGATCGGAGTTCTATACTTTTCCGGAAGATTTTCAATGGCTCTCCGGATTGCTATGGTTTTTTCTTTGCTGATGACTTTTCTTTCAGGAGTATCTTCCTCTCTAGAAACATTTTCAATTTCTTCAATCGGAGTCGAAGCCAGCTTTTTCTTTCTTAAGATATCCAGGCATAAGTTGGATGCAATCTTTACTGCCCAGGTTGAAAATTTATATTGCTGGTTGTAACTTCTTAATGATTTGTAAATCCTTAAGAATACTTCCTGACAAATGTCATTCATTTCTTCACTGTCTTTTATATAGTAGTATACAGTGTTGTATATGAGTTTCTTATACCTGGAAACCAGTTCAGCAAAGGAATCCTGATCTCCATTGAGACACCTTTCAATGATTTCAATATCTGTTAATTGCATATCTTTTTACCCACCTTTTTTCTTACTTCTGAGATCGCTTCAATCAACTTTTCCGGTTGATCACACTTGCTTACAAATGCATCCGCGCCCATCATCAAAGCAATTTTATTAGTTTCGGGCCTGCCGCTTAAAGCAATAATTTTCAGGTCCGGACAAATCGAATGTAAATTGTTAACCGTATACACAATATTCTTCTCTGGTAATTCCCAGTCCAATAGGAGTAAATCGGGCTGAAGCTTTTCAACTTCCTTCAGCAGCTCATTGACCGTCGCTGCCTCACCAACGATTTCAAGTTCCGGTTCTTGTTCCAGAAGAACCCGAAGCCCCAGTCGAACATCCCGCTGGTCGTCTGCCAGAAATATCCGCATTAAAACGCACCTCTAAATTTCATAATATTAACTACACCTTCCGCAATCAGATTGTTTCAAATTTATCAATCTTTCAATGATCTTATTGTATAAAAAAATCTCCCCGGGTACATCAGCCACCCGGAGAGATTTTTAATAGACAACAGGTTAGTATTTTACCTGGCCGGATGGCCAGGTAAACGATCGTGCATATCAAATATAAAATTGTTAAGCATTCAAGTATTCAACAGCGTATTTAAGTTTAGCCCATAAGTATTCCAGTTACAAAACCATTGGGAATTCAATCAGCTACCCCAGAAGTTTGTGTTGTAATGCCATTGCTACTGCTTCCGTCCGTGTAGAAACACCCAGCTTGGCAAGAATACTGCTGACATGAAACTTTACGGTTGAGCGGCTGACCACCAGCCTGCTGGCGATCTCTGGATTACTGAGTCCGACGACCATCAAATTCAGGATTTCCTTTTCCCGCATTGTCAGCTCATTGTCTGCTTCATTACTGTGCTTGGCGGCACTGATCAATGCTTGAGTTGCTTCCGGTGCAAGTGTAGGTTTTCCCATCTTCGCTGAGCGTATGGCAGCTGCCAGTTCATCTACAGTTACATCTTTCAGAAGATATCCGATTGCACCTGCTTGAAGCGCATCTTCCACCAGATTCTGTTCCTTAAAGCTGGTCAAGATAATTACCTGGATGTTCGGAAAACTTTTTTTAATTTCACGAGTGGCTGCGGCACCGTCCATTTCCGGCATGATCAAGTCCATCAGTACAACATCCGGCTGAATTTCAGCACAAAGCGCTACAGCCTCTTTTCCGTTGGACGCCTCTCCGACAAGCTCCAGTTCGTCACATGTCATCAGGAAAGCGGATAAACCGCTGCGAACCACCGCATGGTCATCCACAATCATTACTTTGATAGCCCCTTTTTCAATCATTCTCAGATTCCTCCCTGCCTTTTCCCCAGCTCACCAGAATTACGGTACCTTCTCCGCTACGGCTTTCCACCTGAAAATCAGCCCCCACAGCTTCTGCACGTTCCCTCATAATCCCAAGTCCCAGGTGTTCCGGTGTCACCTTCTCTATCTCAAATCCACATCCATTGTCTTCAATTCTCAATTCACCATCACCAAATTGCTCCCCTTTCTTATCGGTACATAAAAGATTGATACGGACCTGACTTGCGCGGGAGTGTTTGGTAATGTTATTCAGTGCCTCTTGCGCAATTCTATAAAACGCGATTTTAACATCCGGAGGCAAATTCGGCTGCCCCTCCACGGTCAACTGGATCGGGATACGGCTTCTTCCCATGACCGCCTGTGTCAACTGGGTAAGCAGCTCTTTCAGCCCCGATTCCGTCAATGCTGACGGCCTCAACTCCAGAAGAAGAGTTCTCATCTCCGCCAGGGCGCCTCGTGTCAGCTGTCGAAGTTCATCCAATCTTTTCTTGCCTTCTATCGGGTTTTTCTCCCATATCTTTGGCAAAACCTCAGCAATCAGGCTTGATGAAAACAGTGTTTGGGTCACGGCATCATGTAAATCCCTCGCCAAACGGCTTCTTTCAGCAGCAACCGCCACTTCTTCCGCCTGGGCTCGAAGCCTCGCATTATCTATTGCCAGCGCAGTCTGATCCGCAAAGGTCATCGCCAGTTCAATTTCCTCCTGGGAAAAATCTTTGGCTTCCTGATAATATAAAACAATTCCTCCATAGATTTCATCCTTACAAATCAGCGGCACTGCCAGAGATGCATGAAAATTCTCCGTCACCCAGCGTAAGTGCTCTTGAATTTTCGAAGGACTGTTCAGCATTTCACGGGGAATGGACTCTTTTATATTGGCTACTGCAATGGGCTTTCGCAGTGCCACAGACTGTCCGACAAGCCCTGCTCCTACAGGGATCATCATTTCGGCGATGTATTCCTCCGGCAAGCCTCTGGCCGCTTCAATTCTCAGCACTCCCTTGTCGCTTTGCAGCCGATATAAGGCTCCTGTATCCGTACCCAGCAATTTAAGTGCTTGAATGATGATGAAATCCAGTATCTCCGGAAGAGGCTTATTTGAATTCAAAACCGTCAGCACATCCCGCAAACCCTCTGCAACATGCCTGCGCCGCTCATCCTCCAGATGTCGTCTTTGCTCCTCCTGATACATCCTGGAGTTTTCCAGACCGATGACCGCTACTGATGCCAACATGCTGAGGATTCTTTCATCCTCTGCTCTAAATTCCCCACTGATTTTATCTACAACGGCAACTGTACCGATAGGATTTACTCCAACAACCAAAGGAACACTTAAAAAGGATTTGACATTTGCTTTCTCTACCAGCCCTTCGTAGGCTTCCTTGTTTTCCTGCGCATCATTGACGATCAAAGATTGTCCTTGCCGCATCGCTTTTCCCATCATAGAGCTGTCGATACGCATCCGGTACCCCAGAAAGCTCCTGCTGTCCATACCTGAAAATACGCATAATACCAATTCTTCACCATCTACCAGGAATACCGCCGTCCTTGCACAGTTGGTCAGTCTTCTGGAT
This sequence comes from Clostridia bacterium, assembly GCA_026418695.1. Taxonomy (GTDB): domain Bacteria; phylum Bacillota; class Clostridia; order Acetivibrionales; family JAFADI01; genus SKW158. The sequence goes on along the minus strand of JAOAAU010000122.1, from coordinate 55,815 downwards.
TCATCCGCGATCAGCTGCAGAACATAATCCCGGTCCAAGCGGCTGGTAATCGCTTGCTGCACCGAAAACATGGTTTTTAATTCATCCGCTCTCTTGATGGTTTCATTATAAAGTCTTGCATTTTCGAATTCGATGGCTACCTGGTTCGCAAAAGCCATCCCTAGTTCAATATGATGAGGATGATAAAAATCCGGTTCATCGTAGTCCACAGTCAGCGCACCCAGAACCCGGTCTTTCATGATCAATGGGATTCCCAGCCATGACCTTGAATTCTTAAAAGTGGTATTCAAATGCTCCCCGATAATTTGCCTGAAAACTACTGCATTGGGATCATCGCTCAAAATATCCGGAATGACCACCGGCTTTTTTTGATGAATAATTTCTCTGATAATTGCAGCAGTCATTACGTGAAGCGGGTTCACCTGGATGACTTCTTCTTTCAGAGGCCCCCTGTGCGCAATGACCCGAATGGAGTAACCTTCTATCACAACAATTTTAGCCCCTTTATAGGGGATGATTTTTTTCAGTCGATCCAAAATAGATTCCAGGAGCGGCTTCAGTTCAAGCGTTGAAGATACAAGATTCGAGACATCCAGAAGTGTAGACAGTAGATGCGTTCTTTGTTCCAGTTCCTGCTCTGCCTTTCTTCTTTCAGCAACCTCTCTTTTCAATTCCTCATTCAGCTGCACAAGCATTTCTGTTCTTTCTTCCCTGATCCCCTGGCTTTCCCCCTCATTTGCTGAATGGGCGCCTGTCTCCTTCTGATGCACTTTCCGATTCGTTTTGTCCGGAATCATTACGTCACCTCTATGACCTACATATTAAATAAATTTTATCTTATTTGTCATAAAACCACAAGTTCCCAATATCCTGCCCTGGGCTAAAAATGGCAGCGGAGGAAAAACAGCTGTCCTTTTCATAAATTTCTATCAGGTTAATACGAATAGAAACCTAAATTTATTAAATCCCAGGAATCAATGCAGATTTTTTGCATTTGCTTTCAATGCCAATCCCTCATGATAAATTATATGTACAATTCATGTTCAAAAGATTCACAACCCTACATAAGTTAACATAAGATATAGCAGGAGGTTGTATTTTATGTCCCCTACCATGATACATAGGATAAAAAGGGGGGAAATGTATGTCCATTGAAAAAATATTAAAACTCGAAGAACTAAAGAACTCTATTGATTTACTGAAGAAAATTTATGATTTTGTTCGAATTATCAAGCCAATTGAAAAACAAGTTTACGATCTTGATACCGATCTCTTGATTGAAACACCTCACAAATGCCATGACCTCTGGAGGAACGGAAAAATCTGCAGTAATTGCATCTCGATGCGTGCCTATAACGAGAAAGACACCTTTTTCAAGTTGGAAGGGATGAATGACAGAATCTTTATGATTCTTGCCGTGCCGGTACAGGACTCAGCAGAAACCTTCATACTGGAACTCATAAAGGATATAACCCGCAGTATGGCCTTAGCCCCTCCTGCAAACCTCAATCATCCCCTTTTATCTACCCTTTGCGAAATTGGACAGCAGCAGATTCATGACAGCCTGACAGGGCTGTTCAATAGGAGGTTTATTGATGAAAGGCTTCCCCCTGATCTTCTGCACAGTCAAATGACTGCAACCTCCTTCGCGGTGATTTTTGCAGACATTGATAAATTCAAGACGGTAAACGACACCTTTGGTCATATAGCAGGGGATCATGTGCTGAAAGGTTTTGCCGAGATACTGCAAGCCGGTGTTGATGGTAAGAATGGCTGGGCAGCGAGGTATGGGGGTGAAGAGTTTCTTGTCTGCTTAAAAGGCGAGAGTGCAGCTTCATTGAAGGATTTCACAGAAACACTGAGAAAACAAATTGAATACCATGTATTCAATGCTGCAGGAAAAAGCATCCGAATAACCTCCAGCTTTGGAGTTTGCCTCCTATGCAAATCCTGGAATGTAACTGCTGAAGAATTCATCGATCTGGCAGATAAAAACCTTTATAAGGCAAAGTCAGATGGCCGCAATCAGGTAGTCCTCACTGAAACGTAAAAGAAAATCTGTTTAAAAAATTATTGGACTTGTGGAGACCTGCGATAAAAATTACTGTTTGAATTAAGATAATGATTACAAAAGAGTTATTCATTTTAACTGCACAAGTCCAATTCATCTCAAATCTGCTTGAAGCATAAATACCAGTCCATACACTTGGTCAAACCTTGCGCTTGCGGGTTCTGCACCCTTTCAATCAGTTCGTTGTATGTCTTAGCCACTGGAACTACCACTGGCTGACCCGGTATCCAATTTGCCGGAGTTGCTACTTTTTCCCTGGCTGAAGTCTGTAACGCGATGACTAAACGTAAGATTTCCGGTATGTTTCGTCCATTGGTTTGCGGGTAGGATAGAATTGCCCGGATCACCTGCTTGTCATCGATGATGAACACGCTTCTAATGGTCTCCGTTGAACTCACATCCGGTGCGATCATTCCATAAAGCCTGGCAATAGATCCGTCTCTATCTGCAATAATCGGGAAAGGGATCTGAATTCCTGTATTCAGATAGATATTATATACCCAAGCCAGATGGGATGGATTGCTATCGATGCTTAAGCCGAGCAGCTGAGCATTTCTTTGGGCAAAACAGGGAGCCATTTGGGAAAAGGCTATGAATTCTGTTGTGCAGACCGGTGTAAAGTCTCCAGGATGGCTGAACATCACCACCCATTTTCCCTGCAAATCACTCATATTGAGCGGTCCAAAGGTAGTTGTTGCCGAAAAATCCGGCGCTTTCATTCCGATTCTAATAATATTTTGATCCATGGGAACCTCACCTTGCTTAAATCAATTAATTTCATTTTATAGTATGCTTTTTTATTCATCTTGGTGTTAAATTAAGCAAGACATACTTCTTATATCGATAACCATAAGTATACAGCATATTAACTCCCATTATTTCGCAGTGAGTCCGTGACTGGCTTTTAAATGCCTTCAATGATCAATCTTTGCTCGTAATTTCGTCGTCCTCTTTCACATCCGCAGACTGCTTGGCAGTACTTGACAGGAATAGCTGTGAATCATTATAATGAATTTGTAAACTTTTACAGGTAAATATTTTCAGATGATGGTTGATGGAGAGCGACTGTGCAATAAGCACAGTTCACCGAAGGAGCTAAACTCTCAGGTAAACGGACATCAACCGGATGAACCTCTGGAGAGACCATTGATTGGCGCCGAAGGGGCATTTCTCTTTTAAGAGAATAATCTCTCAGGCAAAAGGACAGAGTATCGCAGCTGCATAAGCGTACATTTTGTATGTTTTCGTTTTGTCGCGATTTTCGAAATTCAGAGGTTAAACTTTTTAGTTTGACCTCTTTTTTATTTTTCATACCAGGAAATTTCCTTCGTCCTTTGATGAAGGTTTCCAATAGGTCTTACAGATAATGAACTGTAAGAATATATCTAGGTTTGAAGTTGGTATCTCTAGCATTGAATTACTTAAAGTTTACAAAATATATTATTCAGGAGGTCACTATGTCTCATTTGAATGCTGTCATGGATTATATCCAAAGTATGGGAAAGGAAAACATGGATGCCGGTTTTCTGGCCTATATCGCGAACCTTTCCGAGATTTCCAGGGTTTCTCCGGACATTGCGAAAGCCATCGTTAATGAAATCAGAAACCAGAGGAGTCATTTAAAACTCATCGCCAGTGAAAACTACTGTTCTCTGGCCACACAGCTGGCCATGGGAAATCTGCTCACCGACAAATACGCAGAAGGTTATCCGGGACACCGCAACTATGCAGGGTGTGAGCAAGTTGACTTTATCGAAAATCTAGCCTGTGATCTGGCAAAAAAAGTATTTGGCTGCGATCATGCCTATGTTCAGCCCCATAGCGGGGCAGATGCCAATCTCATTGCTTTTTGGGCAATCCTGAATGCACGGGTTCATGTCCCAGAACTGGAAAAACTGGGAGTCACAGACCCCTTAAAAGTAACTGATGAGGATTGGTCCCGTATCCGCGAAAAGCTTGGCAACCAAAAGCTTTTAGGTCTGGACCTGTTTTCCGGCGGGCATTTGACCCATGGTTACAGACATAACATCTCAGGTAGAATGTTTGAACATTATAATTATGCAGTGGATGAAAAAACGCACTTAATCAATTATGATCAAATCGAAGCGATGGCAGTTAAAATCAAGCCACTCATCCTTCTTACCGGCTATAGCGCTTATCCTAGAAAAATCAATTTCCGCCGCATGCGTGAGATTGCCGACAAGGTCAATGCGGTATTTATGGTGGATATGGCCCATTTTGCAGGAATTGTGGCGGGCGGTGTTTTTACAGGAGAATATAACCCCGTCCCCTATGCCCATATTGTTACAACGACAACTCATAAGACGCTCCGTGGTCCCAGAGGCGGTATGATCCTTTGTACCGATGAATTTGCAGAACATGTGGATAAAGGATGCCCCCTTGTCATCGGCGGCCCTCTCCCCCATGTTATGGCTGCAAAAGCTGTAGCATTTACAGAAGCCTGCTCACCGGAGTTTAAGGAATATGCAGCAAAAGTTGTTGATAACGCCAAAGCCTTTGCCGAAGCCTGCATGCAGCTTGGAATTCCGGTATCCACCAATGGTACCGACAATCATCTTTTCCTTCTGAATGTCAGTCCTTTTGGTATCACCGGACGGCAGGCAGAAAGCGCCCTTTGTGATTGCCTGATTACAACCAGCAGAAGCCCTCTTCCTTACGATCCTAATGGCCCGTGGTATACAAGCGGACTAAGAATCGGAACCCCGGCAGTCACTACCCTTGGAATGGGTCAGGCAGAGATGGCGGAAATCGCATCCATCATCAAATTGGTACTTTCAGGCACAAAGCCAACGACTACTTCAAGTGGTACCGTCAGTAAGGCGAAGTATGTGATTGATGAAAACATTAGAGAAGAAGCTATCACGAGAGTTCGGGCACTTTTAGGCAGGTTCCCGGTGTACCCGCAGCTCGACTTGAACTTTCTCGAAAAACATTTTGTAGATTAATTTCTTGGAGTAGATCTCAAAGAGGCTCGTTGATACAACGAGCCTCTTTTGATGATCCTAACATCCTATTGTCCAAACCATATCGTCCACTGAATTTTTCCTTACCAAGCCCTTTTACAGTCAACGTAAGGATTCAGAATCTTAAAGTATTTGCGCTTAATGTTAAACTTCTTGCTCCAGGGCACTTTCACTTATTTTTTCAATAGTGATGGCGTTGATTCCATTGATGAAGGCAAGCGCACTGGCCTTGATGATGTCCGTATCGGAAGCTCTGGCGGTATAGGTCTTATCCTCAAAGACGATCTTGATATTGACTCTTCCAACAGCTTCTTTTCCACGGGACATGCTGTTGATTTTATACTCTTTAAGAGAAATATCCATCCCTACTGCATTTTTAATTGCTGTATACAGGGCATCTACCGGACCGTCTCCAACCGCGCTTTGCTTGATCATCTCATTGCCTCTCTTGATTTGAATGGTTGCCGTTGGAAGAATATCATTGGTTACGACCTGGAAAGACACCAGTTCAAACAAATCACACCCGGATAACCTGCTGATTTGCTTTTCTCCGGATTGCCTTCCTTCGTTGTATTTCTCCATCAAATAGTAGAGATCTGAGTAATAAACCTCTTTCTTGATATCTGCCAGTTCGAGGAATTTTTCAAAGATGCATTCAAAATCCTGCTCCTCCTCAAATTTGTAGCCGATTTTTTCAACGGAATTTCTAAAAGCATGACGTCCCGAGCGTGCAGTCAGGATCATCTCCATGTCCTCAACCCCGACATCTTCTGGCTGAATAATTTCGTATACATCCCTGGATTTCAGCAGGCCATCCTGATGGATCCCCGAGGAATGTGCAAACGCATTATCTCCCGTCAAAGCTTTATTTACCTGAACATCCAGCCCTGTCAAGCTGCTGACCAATTTGGATGTTCTATAGATTTCCTTTGTGACGACACCAGTAACTGCACCGTAGTATTCAGGTCGAAGCTTGATTCCCACCACCACCTCTTCCAGTGCAGCATTTCCTGCTCTTTCTCCCAGTCCATTGATGGTACACTCTACTTTATCTGCACCGTTTTTTACTGCAATCAGTGTATTCGCCGTTGCCAGTCCGGTATCGTTATGACAGTGAACGCTGAGGATTACCTTGTCATTTAAGTTTTTTAACCGGTCATTAATTTTTCGGACCAATTCACCGAATTCTTCAGGAACTGCAAACCCAACCGTATCCGGAATATTAATCATGGTGGCACCTGCTTTTACCACAGCCTCAATGGTTCTCCAAAGGTATTCAAAATCCGATCTTGATGCATCTTCCGTTGAATATTGTACCTGTGGAAGCAGTGTTTTTGCATATTTGACCGCATTTACTCCCATCTCAAGAACTTCTTCCCTCGATCGCCTGAATTTCTTCTCCACATGGACCTCGGAAGTTCCCAAAACAATATGAATCAAAGGTCTTTCAGCATATCGGACACTTTCATACACCGCATCAATATCACTTTTTACCGCTCTTGCAAGCGCCGTAATCATGGGTCCCCTTCCTACAGCCCTGGCAATTTCCTTTACTGCTTGAAAGTCTCCCTGTGAAGAGGACGGAAAACCTGCTTCAATAATATCTACGTTCAGTGCTTTCAACTGATTGGCTATTTCAATTTTTTCATATAAATTCAGTTTTGCTCCCGGTACTTGTTCTCCATCTCTTAAGGTCGTATCCAATACCAGTATTCTTCTACTCATAATATCAACCTCCTAAATCATTTTTCTTTAAAACAACATTTTGGAATTCGTGGTTAACTCCGGAGTTTAACCACGCTCTGAAGTGATATCGCTTTTCCAATCTGTGCTCTTTCAAACTTTATAAGCAACCAGATTCACTGATACAAGATTTAATGATTCAGGGTGCGCAGTCCTGAATCATCAGAGTTCAGGGTCTTGTGCATCAGCGACAAAAAAACCCCGTCTCTGCTATAGAGACGAGGTTAACTCGCGGTACCACTCTAGTTGATTCAGTCTGAATCCACTCTTTTCGATGGCCATCACCATCTATCCCTTTAACGGTGGAAATCCGGCATACCCTACATTTTCGGGCTGCAGTTCCTGGACGAGTTCAAAACCTAAAAAACTACCGATTCACACCAACCACCGGCTCTCTGAAAATGATCTAGATTTTTACTGTTTCCAATCATCACTTTTAGATATTAAGTGAATTTTACCAGCGTTAATAAAAAATGTCAATCTTTTTAAATACCAGTAATGCATTTTATTTTTTCCAACAACTACGACAACCAATGCTGACTTTATGATAGAATAGGATTATTATCCCATTATGGAAATCAAACGAAACAGTGATCAAAGATGTCAACCTCTTAAACACATTGGGATCTATATCAAAATGCCATTGTACGAATCCAGTTGGAACACTATCTTAAATAAACTGACTGAAATCAGTTCTATCATTCGGGGGGACCGTCATGGAAAAAAGGTTCATTCTATCGTTAGATCAGGGTACAACCAGTTCAAAAGCCGTCATTTTTAACACCCATTCGGAAATCATCGCCATGGAAAGTATACCTTTGCGTCAGATATACCCTAAACCTGGATGGGTAGAGCATGATCCCATTGAGATTTGGAAAGGACAGCTGGAAGCAGCAAGAAGCGCAATCAAAAAGGCAGGAATTCTTCCTGCGGAAATCAGCAGCATCGGCATCACCAATCAAAGAGAAACCGTCATCCTTTGGGACAGGTATACAGGCAAGCCGGTCTATAATGCCATCGTCTGGCAATGCAGAAGATCCTCAGGAACCTGTGATGAGCTGAAAAAACACGGTCTTGCAAGAATCATCCAGGAGAGGACGGGGCTTGTCGTAGATGCTTATTTTTCTGGAACAAAGATAAAATGGCTTCTTGACAACGTTGACGGACTCCGAAAGAAAGCGAATGACGGAGAACTCCTGGCGGGAACCATCGATACATGGATCATCTGGAACCTTACCGGCGGCCGAATACATGCAACGGACTATTCCAATGCATCAAGGACCATGCTCTTCAATATTCGCAAACTGGAATGGGATTCAGACCTGCTGGATGAATTGCAGATACCTGCCGGAATTCTCCCTAGAGTGGTTGATTCCTCCGGATATCTAGGAGAAACGGAAGAAAGCATTTTGGGTTCAAGCATCCCCATTTGCGGCATTGCAGGCGATCAGCAGTCTGCCCTGTTCGGTCAGACCTGTTTTGAAAAAGGCAGTGTAAAAAGCACCTATGGTACGGGATGTTTTATATTAATGAATACCGGAGAGAAACCTGTAAGCTCAAGAAATAATCTGCTGACCACTATTTCCTGGGGAATCAACGGCAATATCGAGTATGCCCTTGAAGGAAGCGTATTTAATGGCGGTGCAAGCATTCAATGGCTTCGTGACGAGTTAAAGCTTGTTTCAAGCGCTCAGGAATGTGACATTGAGGCAGAAAAGGTACCTGATACTGGCGGAGTCTATGTAGTCCCTGCTTTTACCGGACTGGGTGCTCCGTATTGGGATATGTACGCCAGAGGAGCAATTGTAGGAATGACACGCGGAACCAATAGACAGCATATTATCCGGGCAACACTGGAGTCCATTGCCTATCAGTGCCGGGATGTCATTGAAGCCATGGAAGCAGATTCTGAAATCAAAATGAAAGAGCTCAGGGTTGACGGAGGTGCAAGTATTAGTCCCTTCTTGATGCAGTTCCAGTCGGATATCCTTGGAATACCGGTAAAGCGACCGATAATTATCGAGACGACAGCGCTGGGGGCAGCCTATCTTGCCGGCCTCTCTTCAGGAATCTGGGGGAACAAGGAAGAAATCAGACAAGCCTGCCGAATTGACAAGACCTTCATTCCCCAAATGCCCGAACTTCAGAAAGAACAAAAATATTATAACTGGAAAAGAGCTGTTGAAAGAGCAAAAGATTGGGAAAAATAAACCCGTCGACAAGGAGGGGTGTTGATTGAAAGTCAGTGATTTCACTTTTAAAGACAGTGAAGGCGTCGAAATTTTTACCTATAAATGGGAACCAGACGTATCTGCTGCAAAGGGTATCGTTCAAATCATTCATGGAATCTCCGAGCATGCCAGACGCTACGAGCATTTTGCCGAAGTTTTGACTGATGCAGGATATATTGTATATGCCCACGATCACAGAGGGCATGGCAGAACGGCGGCAAAAACTGATTTGCTGGGTCATGCCGGCGTTGATGGTTGGAACTGGATTGTAAAAGATATTATTGAGCTAACAAAAATTATTAGAGAACAACAACCTAACCTTCCTCTCTTCATTTTCGGACACAGTATGGGGAGTTTTGCTTTAAGGCAGGTAATGTACGAAAATAATGATTTATGGAATATTAAGGGCTTCATCCTTTCCGGGACCGGCGGCAGTTCTACGTTCATGCTTATATTCGGTAAGTTTTTATGCAAACAGATCATCCGAAGACATGGACGAAATAAAATTAGCGAATTGATCAGCGGGCTCAGTTTTTACAACTTCAATGCAAAGTGCCCGGAAAAGCGTACTCCCTTTGATTGGCTTAGCAGGGACCAGGACGAAGTCAACAAGTATATCCGGGACCCATTATGCGGGCAGACTTGTTCCGCGGGCTTTTATTACGATTTTTTCAATGGCATTTTAGCTGTTCAAAATTTACTAAACGTTGAAAGATTGCCAAAATCAGTTCCGATCCTGATCTTTTCCGGAGAAATGGACCCGGTTGGCCGGTATGGAAAAGTTGTGACTAAACTTGTGAATATCTATCAAAGATCTGGGATTCAAGATATTACTTTTAAACTGTATGAAGGCGGAAGACATGAAATGCTCAATGAAATCAACCGTGAAAAGGTAATAAGTGATATTCTCATGTGGATCGGTTCCAAAAACAAATGATTGAATCTGTGATTTATGATAGGAAAAGGTCCTTTGCCAGCTTCATTTATAAATTAAGCTCATGATTTTATTTTAAGCATGCATATTAAGGTAAAAATCAAGCGTTTCGTAGCATAATAAAATTGAGGCAGCAGAATTTTTTACGTTCAATCTTTTAACAGCTAAAAGATTGGTCTAGTCACAGCTTCCCAGTACAAAAAAAAGTATTATAAAAAACACAATAAAAAGCACTGCCGCCCATACCGATACTCTATGAAATCCGCACAGCAAATCGTTATCGGTTCCCATGGTTTTCCCCCTTGGAGATCTTCAAATTCGATCCGAGTATAAAACAAGCTTAAGTGTTTTCATTGATGATATTAAGAAATTAAAACCGTGTGTCAAACGATGTTTCCCTTGTCATCCAACAAGCGGAACAAACCCTGCCTTCCCACGTACTATTGCCTTCAAGGTCTTTAGGTAAGCCTGTTAATCACTGCTTTCATGACATCGTCAAAAGACATGGTCCCGATCTGATCCATTACTTTCTCCAACTGTGACTTTTCCTTCAAAGATCCTGAAAGAACAATTTGAACAATCTGATCGCGATCCACCAATACCGACTCTACTTCAAGAACACCTCCTAGAAGCCCTGCAATAATCAAAGCCTGAGAAGGGGCAATGGTTGCTTTAGAGTTTTTGGAACCATTGCCATTTCCATTTCCGTTACCATTGCCATTTCCATTATTTTTTCCGTTCTTGCTCTTTGAATTGTTGCTGGGATTCCCTTCACTATTCGGCGCAGCCCCAAGCCGGGACATCAGATCTTTTAACAATGGGTTAAAACTATCAGACGGGAACACGGAAGGTCACCCCTTCAATATAAGTTGAAAACAAATATTATAAAAACAATTTTGTTGAATAAATCAATTGATCCTAAAACATATCATACCAATAAACAAGCTTTTTATATGTACTCTGGCAATTAAGGAATCACTATGGTGTCACCCGTATTGATCTCACCGGGAACTGCCAAACCAGTAGAAAAAAGTATAAATAAAATCGCAGTAATCGTAAACAGCAAGTCATGCTGACTCTTTTCCGTCATTTCCATTCCCCTTTCACATGTATATACAATCATTATATTGAGAAAGCTTAACCAATGATACTCTATTCAATATCTGCAGGGTGCCTGCCCTTCGATCGTCCGCAGCAAAAAAGGTTCAAGCAGAATGCCTGAACCTTTTTAGATTCATTATTTTTTTGAGATCAGCATCAATCCCAGAATACATAGCAGTATACCAGCGGCATTCATCAAATTCAAATGTTCCTTGAACAAGTAAATACCGACGGGAATCAGAATCAAAGCCACGATAACATTGGCAAACACTCCGGCAGTGCTGATATTCCACCCTGCCCGGTAAGCCAGTAAAAATCCCATTTCCAGCCCAACAACCGCAACTCCTAATGAAATGCTGGCCCAATTTACTTTTTTAAGGGAAACCAGGAATCCCTCCCGATCCGGGTAGAACGGAAAAATCACCATACAGGTCACCATCGCCGTAAAATAGGTCACCATGAGTGCTGCCAGCGGATTCACTTGATGCGGTGTTGATTTTTGAAATATGTAATAAAAAACATTTGCAACGATCGCCAGTGCTATTGAAACTATATAGAGCCACATAAATTTTCCTCCTTAGAAATATTGGTTTTGTCTGCCCAAGCAGAATTTTCAGCATAAACCCCATGTATATTTATTCATTATAATGTATTTAAATACATTTGTATACCATAATCTTTGTGCTTCATTCTGCCTAATCCTTATAAAAACAATAAAAAAGAACTGTCCAAAGAAAAAGCAGACAGTTCAAAGGTTTATGTTATGAGCATTTAATGAATTCAATATCCGCCGGTAAGTTTTCCTTCTGAGACTTCCACCAATTTTCCGTCTCTTTCTCTTTCCATGGCTTCATCCAAAATAGCTTTGGTCGCTGTTGCACCAAATCTCACGGTACCAACGCTTCTGACTGCAAGGGCGCCATCCAGAGTTCTAACTCCCCCAGCGGCTTTGACCCGCACTTTTGAACTGCAGGTCTTTCTCATGAGTTTCAGGTCTTCTATTGTTGCACCGCCGGTTCCAAATCCCGTAGATGTTTTTACAAAATCAGCCCCTGCCTTTTCACATAGCCGACAGGCTGCTTCTTTCAATTCATCCGTGAGATAACAGTTTTCCAAAATAACCTTTACAATCACGTTTTTACGATGGGCTGCCTCCACTACTGCCCGAATATCCTTCTCAACATAATCAAAATCCTTCGAAAGCAAGCGGCCGATATTTAGAACCATATCCAGTTCAACAGCCCCGTCTTTTATAGCCTCTTCCGCTTCAAACACTTTGATTTCCGTCTTGTTAGCTCCATGAGGAAAACCTACCACAGTTGTTACAAGGACATCACTTCCCAGCAGTTCTTCTTTTGCGATTCCAACATCCGAAGGTTTAACACATACCGTTGCAACATCATACTGTCTGGCCAGCCGGCAGCCTTCCCTAACCTGTTCGGCTGTCAACTCCGGCCTGAGCAGGGAATGATCTATCATTTTTGCAATATCTCTTGTTTTTAACATATCAACCACTCCTTATCATTTTAAATGTATCATACATTTGATACATTATTATATTCTTCACCTTTATAAAAAATCCTTCCTAATTTCAAAAAAATTTTGGTTTGTATTGGAGTCCTTCAGCCATTATTCATTGCGAATTACCCGCAGGATTGATATAATTCAATTATTCGCGAGTTGCTTTCAGATTTTTTATTTGTTTTGGTAATACTGAATTCAAGGAATTATTTATCTATTATTAATTGGTTGAGAGGTTGAATATATCAATGGCGGAATTTACTGCGGATCGCTTGTTTCAAGTAGGTAAAACCATATCAGAAGAAAACAGCACGCCACTTTATATTCAGCTGCTTTCTCTGATCAAGCAGCTGATCTATACGGGTGCCCTGAAACCTGGTGATCTAGTCCCCCCTGAAACTCAAATATGCAAGGTTTTCAAGCTCAGCCGCACAACAGTCCGTCAAGCCCTGGATCAATTGGTTGAAGAAGGCTTGATTATTAGACGCCGGGGGAAGGGCTCCTTTATCGCTAATCCGAAGCTGAATCGCAGCCTGAACCATATGTACAGTTTTACAGAAGATATGCAATCTCTGGGATTGGTTCCTCATTCCAGTATTCATGAAAGCGCTGTCATTGACGCTCCCGCAGATGTCCTAAAGGCATTAAACCTTCCTGCCGGTTCCAAAGTTTTTAAACTATCCCGTGTACGGTATGCCAACCAAGAACCTCTGCTTTTTGAAAGTACGTTTATTCCTGCTGTTTTGTGCCCAGGGATAGAAAACGAGGATTTTTCCACCTCCTCTCTTTATTATGTGCTGCGCACAAAATTCAACCTAAATATGGATAGTGCTTCCGAAACCTATGAAGTTTCCAGGCTGTCCAGGGAGATGGTCAAGCTTCTCCAGTGCGGGACCACGGTTCCCGCTTTTCATTTAAAAAGAATTGCCTGTCTGACCAACGGCATCCCTTTTGAATACACCAACTCTTTTGTACGTGGAGATAAATGTATTTTCAAGGTTGAGCTTCAGTCCAACAAAAAACAGATCCAATTCTCACGAGAGATTACAATATAAACCTATACCCTGTTTTACTTTTGAATAGAAGCAACTCTTAAAAAAGAGTTTATGATTAATGCAACTTTTCCTTAAAAAGTAGCATGATAATACTGTGTTCACTTTTTTTGAGGAGTTTGATTCTATTGGATAAAGAGAATCTGGAAAAATTCATTGATGCCGCAATTGCCAAAGCGGGTCTGGTCAACACCAGCTCCTTCAGATTCTTTCTTCTTTCCCTGCTTTCCGGTATCTATGTAGGTTTTGGGATTGTCCTTATTTTCTCCATCGGTGCTCCGCTAAAAGCAGCAGGTGCACCCGGACTCAAAGCGTTGATGGGGGCCTCCTTTGCGCTGGCATTGACCCTGGTAATCTTCACAGGTTCTGAGCTTTTCACAGGAAATAACATGACCATGGTCATTGGAAATCTGTCCAAAAAGGTTTCCTGGCTTGATACACTCAAGGTTTGGGGAGTGAGTTTCCTAGGCAATCTCATAGGATCTTTGCTCCTGGCGTTGACGATGATCTATACCGGCTTGATTTTGAAGTCTCCTTTAAAAGAATTTATCCTTTCTGCCTCTGCCGATAAAATGAATGCTCCCTTTAGTGAGCTTTTCTTCAGAGGGATCCTATGCAATATGCTGGTTTGCCTGGCTATCTGGACATCCTCCAGAGCCAGGGAAGAAATTGCGAGATTAGTCCTTATCTTTTGGTGCCTTTTTGGTTTTATCGGTACCGGGTTTGAACACAGCATCGCCAATATGACGCTGCTCGGCATGGGTGTCCTTCTCCCCCATGATCCAAACCTGGTTTCCTGGAAAGGTTTTATAATGAACCTGCTTCCTGTAACCTTGGGGAATATCTTCGGTGGTGCTGTCTGTATCGGTGCTGCTTATTGGTACCTGTCAACAAATAAAAGATCCTAACACGCGTTCCGTTGTCTCACTGGCACAAAACCAATTCAACCGCCATAGTATATATATAACCGTTGATTCAGTTATACAAGGCGGAAAGAATGATGACTACTTATGATTGTCTAAATCTTGTTTTCAGATCCTCAAAAAAGATTGATTTTGATGATACCTCCAAATTTATTTTTCTTAGCGATTGCCATCGAGGAGACAACAGTTGGGCGGACGATTTCTCAAAGAATAAACCTCTGTTTATTGCCGCACTGCAATATTACTATCATCAAGGCTTTACTTATATCGAAGTGGGTGATGGGGACGATCTTTGGGAAAATCGGTGGTTTTCTTCAATAACCAAAGCGCATCGAGAGGTGTTCTCCCTATTGAAAAAATTCCATTCCGAGAACCGCTTTTACATGGTTTTTGGGAATCATGACATCTTTAAAAAATGCAAGCGTTATGTGCGAAAAAACTTGCATGGAAAGGCTGATAGTTTACATAGCAGGGGCCAGCCACAGTTTGATCAACTTGAAGTTCATGAAGGGCTACTTCTTTCTCACAGGGACCGTCCGGAAAGCATCCTGGTGTTTCACGGTCACCAGGGAGACTTGTTCAATGACCATCTGTGGCGTTTTTCAAAGTTTATGGTTAAGTACGTCTGGCGTCATCTGGAGTTGATGGGGATTAAAAACTTCCTCAGCCCGGCAAAGAACTTTTCAAGAAAAAAAATCGTTGAAGGAAGAATCCGCCGTTGGATTAAGACCAAACAACAATTGGTAATCACCGGTCATACCCATAAGGCAGCTTTTGCATCTCCGGGAAATCTGCCCTATTTCAATACCGGCAGCTGCATAGAGAATAATAAAATTACGGGTATAGAAATTGAAGATGGAAGTATTCTTTTGGTCCAATGGAGCCGCAGTGAGGGCACCGGATCGAAACAGGAATTCGAGAGAAAAGTTATCTCCGGGCCAGAAAAATTAAGTAGTTTTGGAAAGCAGGAAGTATAGCTCTAAGAGAGCTTGAAATATCAGTCCAAAATACTGAATATAACTCAAGATAGGGCTTTAGCACTATTATAAAATATGGTAACATAGTAGTAGAACTATTTGCCCACACGATTTAACTTCTGTTTTCTCAATAACAAGAGACAGTATTCATTTTTAAATATACCTTTGAAATGGAGATGCTTTAAAGAATGTCAAACGGCAATGACCTGTTTAACAATTTAAAATCCCTGGGATTTGACAATCTCTCTGAGGTTGACCTCTATAAGGCTGAAACAAAACAAACTGAAATCAAATCTGTATCCAGAACCTCTCCTGCAGACTTTTTGTTTGATCGAAAAATTGAGTGTCCTTGCTGCGGAAAGCAAACCACGGTACGAGCGGTAAAAAGCTCCGGGGTTCGCGTCATCTCAAGAGATACGGATTTTATGACCTATTACCAGGATCCCAATCCCATGCTGTATGATGCATGGGTATGTATTTTTTGCGGATACGCTGCACTTTCCAGCAAGTTTAGTGTAATTTCGGACAGGCAGATCCGGCTGATTAAAGAAAACATTACTTCGAAATGGACTTCTTCAAAAAAATATCCTGCAGTATATGATATCGACACAGCCATAGAAATGCATCAATTAGCACTGTTGAATTGTGTTGTAAAGATGGGCAAAGACAGTGAAAAGGCCTATACCTGCTTGAAAATCGCATGGCTGTATAGGCTGAAAAAAGATGATGCCAACGAATTCAAATTCCTGCTGCAGGCACAAAAGGGGTTCGTTCTGACTCTCGAAAAAGAAGTATTTCCTGTAGTTGGCCTGGATGAAGAAAGTATGGAATATCTGATTGGAGAATTATTCAGACGACTGGACAGCGACTCGGAAGCACTGAAATGGTTCAGCAGAGTTTTATGCAATCCCAAAGCAAAGGCAAAAATCAAAGACATGGCCAGGGACCAAAGGGACCTCATCAACAAGTTGCGCTCCATGGACCAGGGGAAATACATCGTATAGCTTATCAGCTATATATACCAATATATTTATTCAATAAGCGTTAGATAACTTTCCTTGAACAAAAAAGGCTGTTGACAGAGCATTGCTCTACAACAGCCTTTTTGTTGGTTATTAATTCTTTTTACGTTACGGTAAAGAGCTATTTAGCGACCAAACATAGCCAACAGGAAGCCTGCAGCTACTGCGGATCCAATAACGCCCGCTACATTGGGTCCCATCGCATGCATCAGCAGGTAGTTAGAAGGGTTTGCCTTCTGGCCTTCTACCTGGGAAACCCTGGCTGCCATCGGTACTGCAGAAACACCCGCTGAACCGATCAGCGGATTGATTTTCCCACCGGAAAGCCAGCACATCAGTTTTCCTAGGAGCAGCCCTCCGATGGTACTAAACATGAATGCCATAAGTCCCAAAGCGATAATTTTTAGCGTTTCCGGTCTTAAAAATCTTTCTGCCACAGCGGTAGCGCCTACTGTTGTTCCAAGGAATATGGTCACAATATTAATCAATGCATTTTGTGCTGTATTGGAGAGTCTTTCGACAACTCCGGATTCTCTAAACAGATTTCCAAGCATCAGCATTCCAACAAGTGGCGCAACGGATGGAAGCAAAAGTACTACCAGAATGGTTACAACTACAGGGAAAGCAATCTTCTCCAATCTGGATACTTCTCTCATCTGTTCCATCTTGATTTCTCTTTCCTTTTTAGTCGTGAGAAGCTTCATTAATGGCGGCTGAATGAGCGGAATGAGTGCCATATAGGAGTAAGCAGCAATCGCAATTGCCGGCAGTAAATGTGGAGCCAGCCTTGTCGTAAGATAAATCGCCGTTGGGCCATCCGCTCCTCCGATGATACCAATGGAGGATGCTTCTTGTGGAGAAAAGCCTAGCGCAATGGCAACAATAAAAGCAATATAAATTCCAAGCTGTGCTGCAGCCCCCAAGAATAAACTGGATGGCCTTGCAATCAGAGGTCCGAAGTCAGTCATTGCTCCAACACCAAGGAAGATTAAAGAAGGGTAGATTCCCATCTTGACACCCTGATATAAATAATAAAGCAATCCACCCGGTTCGGAATGGTTTTCTGGCGGAGGCGCCATCAAACCAGCCAGAGGGAGGTTTGCAAGAAGAACCCCGAAAGCAATCGGAAGCAGCAAAAGCGGCTCAAATTTCTTTCCAATAGCCAGGTATACAAGAACGCAAGCCACGCCAAGCATGATCAACTGCTGCCATGTCATTGCGGAGAAACCGGAGTCATTCCATATCTTTAAAAGTGTATCGATAAACGAAAGAGACATTGGCTTATTTCCCCCCCACTACTGAAGCGCAGCAAGGATATCACCTGTAGAAACAGACGCTCCCTTTGCGACAGCGATTTGAGCCACCACACCATCTCTGGGTGCAGTAATCTCATTCTCCATTTTCATGGCTTCCAGTATAAATAGAACATCACCTTTTTTCACAGAAGCCCCCGGATTTACTTTCACAGCAAGAATTGTGCCAGGCATTGGCGCATTTACGGGTTCACCGGTAACCCCAGACTGTACTGCCGGTTGAGGTGCCGCAGCTGGTTGAGCAGGTTGTGCCGCAGGTGCTGCAGCAGCTGCAACCTGAGCTGTAACTGCAGAAGCTTCGGTTGTTTTAACAATGTTCGCCTGTCCCTTTTCTACTTCTACTTCATAGTTCTTTCCATTAATTGTTACAATATATTTCATTTCTTTATTACCCCCTATCCAGGTTTTACTCAATGACTAATCGATCACCTTAATTGTTTTGAACTGCAGCTCCGATAACGGAATCTTGGATTCATCGCTCACGATCGCCATGATCATTGCCGCTGTTTTTTCATCCACACCGATGAGCTTTAATTCCCCGGAAGTCCAGCCTGCATCTGTTTGAGCAGCTGGCTCACTACTGATTTTGTTATCCTTCGCTACTTCCTGCTTTTCCTGTTTTGATGCCATGGAGCTAAAGATCATAGACTGCAGTTTTACGAGAAAACTCAATATGATCAATACAATAAACACCACAGCCATCCCATATATAGAGACCAATAAACTGTCAATTATAGACATAAACACCACCCTTTACACTTTCACTATGGTATAGCTGACCTTGGTTGCAGCTCTTTCTTCTCTTTCCTTAAAGAACTTTTCTGCTACCTGAGGGAAGAGAATATAGGACATGATGTCTTCATCCGTTTTTGCGATTCCTGCGATTTCAGCCTTTGTCTTTTCAAAGGTAGGCTCCAGCAAATCCGCCGGTCTGCAGGTGATTGGCTTCTCATCTCCCAATACTTGTTTGATGAGCTCCTGATCCACTTCACCCGGTGCCTTGCCGTATTCACCCTTGATGTATGCTTTTACTTCCTTCATGACAACTTTGTATCTTCCGCCTGAAAGGACATTCGCCGCAGCCTGGGTTCCTACCATCTGGCTCATCGGTGTTACAAGCGGAGGATAGCCAAGGTCTTTTCTAACCCTTGGGGTTTCTTCAAGAACCTCCTCCAGTCTGTTCATCGCGTTTTGCTGTTTCAACTGGGAAATCAGATTGGACAGCATACCACCGGGAACCTGATATACCAGCGCGTCGGTATCCGTTCCAAGCACGAATGAATCAAGAAGTCCTGAGTTGATATATTTATCTTTTACCGGCTTAAAGAAATCATTGATTTCCTTCAAGGCTTTTTCATTGAGGCCGGTTTCAAATCCCATTTGTTTAAATGAATAGTTCAGTGTTTCTGTTGCAGGCTGTGAAGTACCGCCGGAGAAAGAAGAAATTGCGGTATCGACTCCGTCGCAGCCGGCTTCGACTGCTTTAAGATAGGTAATCGGTCCGAGTCCAGTCGTTGAATGCGTATGCAGGAAGATCGGAAGTTTTACCGTTTCCTTCAATGTCTTAATGAGATCATAAGCTTCCTTAGGCCCCATAATGCCGGCCATATCCTTGACACAGATGGAACTTACTCCCATGTTTTCAAGTTCCTTGCCCAGTTTTGCATAATTCTCAAGGTTGTGGATCGGACTTAACGTATAAGCGATGACTCCTTGCGCGTGGGCTTTTTGTTTGATGATCTCATCCACGGAAGCTTTAATGTTCCGATAGTCATTTAAAGCATCAAATACCCTGATGATATCCATTCCTGCGTCCACGGAAAGCTGAATAAACTTTCGGACGACGTCATCCGGATAATGCTTATAGCCTAAAAGGTTTTGACCTCTTAAGAGCATCTGAAGCTTGGTTTTCTTGACTTTGGATTTGATCTTTCTTAATCTTTCCCATGGATCTTCGTTGAGGAATCGTAGACAGGAGTCAAACGTAGCTCCACCCCAACATTCAAGAGAATAGTAGCCAGCATCATCAAACTTTTCCAGGATCCCTTCAAAATCCTCAAAGGGCATTCTGGTTGCAATCAGTGATTGGTTGGCGTCTCGTAGAACAGTTTCTGTAATATTGACTTTCATAACCCCACTCCATTCAGTGCGTTTTTTTATATTAATTGCATTGCAGCCGAAAACATAGGAAGAAAATCTTTTAATTGGATGGCTTGGACAGTAGAAGAACATGAAAAAAAGATCTGAACAGATCTTCATCATTGAAAAATCAAGGTCCTGAGAAAACTAAATCCTCCGCCATTCTATATAATTATACCACGCGAATTCAAGAATATTCAATAAGAATCTGATATTTTTTTACAAATTAAACACCTTACTGCTTGACCCAAGCAGCAATCAAATCTCGGGCAATGGGCGCCGCAATACTCCCTCCTGTTGACCCGCTGTATTCCAGAACTACAGCAACTGCAATCTGCGGCTTGTCTGCCGGTGCAAATGCTACAAACCAGGCATGCTCCCTGTTCTTTTCCCTGCCTGTGAATTCGTTTTCTGCCGTACCGGTTTTACCAGCCACCTTCACTCCCTTGATGGCTGCATTTCGCCCGGTTCCTTTTTCTACAACCTCCTGCATCATTTCCTTGACAGCCGCTGCTGTTTCCTTTGACATCATATTATATAACTCTGAAGGTTTTTGATTTCTAATGGTCCGACCATCATTCGTGGTAATCTTGCTTACAAGGATGGGCTTCATCATTTGCCCCTCATTTGCGACCCCTGCCGCAATCATCGCCATATGCAAGGGAGTGACCATCATCTTCCCCTGCCCGATTCCTACAGATGCCATATCCGTCTTGCTCATGCTGCTGTAAGGAAAAATACTTTCGCTGACAGGAATATCAAACCCGATATCTTTTCCAATCCCAACACGTCCAGCCATATCCCGCAATGTACCTTCACCAAGTTCTACCCCTACTTGAGAAAATACCGTATTGCTTGAAAAAGCCAGAGCGGTTTTCAGATTGATCTTACCATGAGCTTCTCCATTGAAGTTTGAAAACTTTTTCCCGTCAATCACCGTTATCCCTTTATCTTCGAACAGCCTGTCTGCCATACCCTTCTCTACAGCTGCAGCACTAATCAGAATCTTGAAGGTTGAACCCGGATTATAAAGCCCTTGAGCAGCTCTTGAGAGAAAAGGCGCATCTTTGGACTCCACCATCTTACCCCAATTCTTTACAAGCTTCTGATCATTAGGGTCAAAATCCGGTTCACTTACCATGGCCAAAATCTCACCGGTTTTCGGCTGGATAGCCACAATGGCTCCTTTCCTTCCTGCCAAAAGCTTGCTGGCCTTGTCCTGAAGTTTGTGATCCAGGGTAAGCTGCAGATTGTTCCCAGTCTTCATGTTTCCGGAAAGTTTATCCCTCAGCCCGAACACCATGCTGATCTGGTTCAGCCCTAATAAAAAGTCATTATACTTTGCTTCCAGAAGGGATTTTCCGTATATTTTGGAGTTATAGCCAATCACGTGGCTGTATAAAGGGCCATAGGGATATTTTCTTACCTGCTGTTCCTTCTCCAGTGCGCTGCTGGCAAGAACCGTACCGTTTCGATCCTGGATGCTGCCCCTTAAAGTCTTTTCTTCTGTTTCAAACTGCCTCCGGTTATAGGAACTGGCAATCACCTTATCCTTGGTAAACAGTTCAAAGTAGGTAAGATAAATGATCAGGGAAAGAAAAAGTATACTGATGACAATAAGTGCATGAACAATCTTCCGGTTGATATTCAACGCTTCTCCCCCTCCTCTTTATAATGCTTTCTTTGAAACTGCCTGCAGGATACCTAGTGAAATAAAGCTTGAGACAAGCGAACTTCCGCCATAACTGATAAACGGTAGTGTAATGCCGGTTAAAGGGGTGAGCTTTGTTACTCCGCCCAGAATAATAAAGGTCTGGAAGCCGAACATCAGCGTCAATCCCAGCGCTACACTCTTTCCAAAAGGCTCACGGATGCTGAGTGCAATCTTGAATCCCCTGTAGATAAGGAGAAAGTAAAGCAGGATAACAGCTATACCACCAAATATCCCCATCTCTTCGCAGATGGCAGAGAAGATAAAATCGGTGTGAACCTCAGGAATAAAGTCCGGCCTTCCCAGTCCCAGTCCGGTTCCGAAAAAACCGCCTGCCCCGATGGCAAAAAGGGATTGGGCAATCTGATAGCCCTTGTTGCTTACGTCTTTCCACGGGTCTAACCAGATATCTATTCTGACTTTAATATGATAGAGGAACAAATAACCAAGGCTTCCTCCCATGAACGCCATTGCCCCGTTGAACAACAATGTTTTCAGCCCGGTGCCGTAAATATACAGGAACAAATAAAATACTATAAAGAACAACAGGGCCGATCCCCATTCTCTTTGCAGGATGAGAAATCCGATAAACATATATACACAGGCAATAAAGACACCCCTGTTATGAACCGAGATTTTTCTTTCGAGCAGGGTTATTTCCGGTATATTCAGCTTTTCCGGGGTAGTAAAATAAGAAGCAATAAACATCACATACAGCACTTTGATGATTTCCGAGGGTTGAAAATTAAAACCTGCAACCACGATCCAGTTGTTGGCTCCCTTGATGTCGCTTCCGAAGATCAGCGTTAAGAGGAAAAGAACCAGTGAAGTACCTGCATACAGATAGATCAGCCTGCTCCAAAGATTCCACCGGCTAAAAACAAAATAACTGATCAGAAAAAGTACTGTTCCCCCGGTAAACCAGATGACCTGCTTGATTCCAAGCTCCCTGTCCAGGCGGTAAATCATAATGATTCCGATGCTTGCAAGCATGGATACAATCAGGAACAGGTACTCATCTCCGAGCTTTTTGATCAGAATAAACAAATAGATCGCACTGGTGAGAACCATTGTCGTCAGTCCGATATAAATCGTTATCTTTTCGAAAGGCTTTTTATAAAAATATAAAAGGACAAAGCCAATCAAGTTCACAAGCAGAATTCCATAAATGGGTTTAAAAGATTTGGAAATACTTCTCATGTACCCTCACCTGCCTCATTGTCAACAAAAAGGAATGCAAGCTGACCCATTTCTATTTTATCCCCATTATTTAAAGGGACTTCTTCATCGGTTAGCCTGACTCCATTTATCAGCGTACCGTTTTTACTGCCAAGATCCTTCAGCAGGATAGATCCATCTCTATGAATAAATCGGGCATGTTCTCCGGAAAGGAACGGGTCTTCGATAGAAATGTTTGCTTTTGCTGCCCGTCCAAGACTTTTGTCCCTGCTAAGAATATAACTTTCCTCCACCTTGAAGTACAGTTCATCCCTTCGGTTGATCAGCTTTAGGTAAGGCGCCTTTTCTGCCAGGTCTGATGCCTTTTTATTCACCGATCGGATATCCAAATAGATCAACCGGATAATGCTGAACAGGAAGATGTAGATAATGGTGATAAATATGTACTTCAGCAGGGAAGAAAGGATCTCAAACATACCGTTCTCCTTTTTGAAAGACTGATTGTAAAAACCGGGCAACCCCACTTTCATCATTGCTTCCAATGATTCCTGTAGCATACTTTTTCAATGCTTCATTGGCATTACGGACCGCATATTTGTAATCCGCCGCCTCAAACATAGAGCAATCGTTAAGATTGTCTCCAAAGCAGATCAGTTTGTTTGCACCGGTATATTCCTTCAGGTATTCCGCCGCAAACTTCTTATTTGCGTTTCTATGCGCAATCTCAAGCCAGCAATATCCGGGATAATAGACATCCTCGTGGTAATGCACCAATAGATCCATTTTTCCCTTCAATCGCTCACACAAGTCATCTACCGTATCTTTTTCTACACTGAAAGCAAAAGAGTATATTGCATCCTTTGTACAAATATGATATGCGTCGATCAGGGTAAAGCGGTTATCTCCCTTTTCCTCTCTTTCACGGATAAAGCCCTCCATACAGCAGTTGGATACTTCACGATAATACGCTTTGTACTCGCCTCCGGGGGTTATTGTGAACACCATGGGGTGCAAATTCAATGAATTGCAGGCCTCCATCACGGTATCAAACATAGATGGTTCAATGAGATTGGCGACAATGTTTTCTCCCTTGATCGGGTCATAAATGAGCGCCCCATTGGCCAAAATAAACGGCAGTTTCAAATTCAAGGGCGCAACAATATCCTTCACTGACTCCCAGGATCGTGCAGTTGCAATGGTAAAATTCAACCCTTCATCTATCAACTCATTGATAATTTTTATGGAATCCAAGCAGATTTCCTGCCTGGAGTTTAAAAGCGTTCCATCAAGATCCGAGACATATAGTTCCAATTCAATCACTTCTCCTCAATGCTGTCGTACTTTTCATTATATACTTTTCCTTGGAATAAAACCACACTTTACAGCCAATGAAACTGCCGCCTCAAGTTAAAAGACAAAAGCTGCAAACATATTGTTTACAGCTTTCATGGTCTTTTTAACATTCATTTTAAAGTTTTTCTTATTTGGATTTAATCTCTGTCCAAATCTTATCATAGAGCGGCAATGAGTCCGCAAGATCTTCAAACACCTCCGAGTTCTTAACATCCTCCTTTTCCGGGTAGACAGACCGGTCTGAAGTCAGCTCTGGAGGAAGTTTTTTCCTGGCGTCCGAATGAGGCGTGGAATAACCGATGAAATCCGCATTCTTATATGCAATCTCCGTGCTGCACATGTAATTGATGAACTGTTCTGCTTCCTTTTTGTTCTTCCCGTTTTTCGGAATCACCATGGCGTCAAACCAAAGATTGCTGCCTTCCTTGGGAATTACATATTCAAGGTCCGGATTCTCCTTTTTCATGAAAATAGCGTCCCCGGACCATACTACGGACAAGGCTGCTTCGTTCCCGATCATTTTATCCTTGACCTCATCCCCCACATAAGCCAAAACCAAAGGCTTCTGCTTGATCAGCATTTCCTTTGCTTCATCCAATTCCTTTTGGTTCTTGGTATTCAGAGAGTATCCCAACATTTTCAATGTGATTCCGATGGCATCCCGCTGGCTATCCAACATCAGAATCTGCTTTTTGTATTTTTCATCCCAAAGGATCCTCCAGCTGTCTACGGGTTCGGAAACCATTTTTTTATTATATAGAATTCCGACCGTGCCCCACATGTACGGCACAGAATACTGATTTTTTCCATCATAGGCCAGGTTCTTGAAGCGTTCATCGATGTATTGATAATTGGGTATATTGTTGAAATCGATTGGCTGAAGCATATTCTCGCTGATCATCCTCCGGATCATATAGTCCGAAGGAATGGCTACATCATAGTCACTTCCACCTGCTTTCAGCTTGACGTACATATCTTCATTGGTAGCAAATTCGTCATAAATAACATTGATCCCGGTTTGTTTCTCAAAGCTCTCCAGGACAGACTTGTCTATATAGTCCCCCCAGTTGTAAACCTTAAGCGTTGATTTCTTTTGTCCTCCGCATCCTGCCAAAGCCAATACCAGGATTGTCAAGGCAACACACGACAAAACACCTCTTGCAGTTTTCTTCAAGTTAATTTCTCCTTTCTTTCATCCTCCCTGGACATTCTATTGTTAATTAATATTAATAGTAATAATATGCTTACGAACATCAGGGTCAGCAGAGCATTAATCTTTGGGTTGATTCCCCTCCTTGCCATGGAGTAAATCGTGATCGCAAGGTTGGAAACACCGGAGCCGGTAGTAAAAAAGCTGATGACAAAGTCGTCAATGGACATTGTAAATGCCAGTAGAAAACCGGTGACCACTCCAGGCATGATTTGGGGTAAAATTACTTTTTTATAAGCAGTCAGGGGACTTGCTCCCAAATCCAGTGCAGCATCAAATATCTGATTATTCAACTGTTTCAGCTTTGGCAGTACCGAAAGAATTACAAACGGCAGATTAAATGTAATATGCGCCAACAGCATGGTTATAAAGCCAGTTGGAATATTTAAGAATATAAACAGCAGCATCAGGGAAATTCCGGTCACGATATCCGGATTCAAGACCGGAAGATAGGTAATGTTCATTGTAAAGGTTTTCTGTATCCCTCTCATATTATGAATTCCTATAGCAGCAGCCGTTCCTATCACAGTTGCAACTACAGAAGCAATGATCGCAATCAGCAGCGTATAATACAGGGAAGTCATGATCTGCTGGTCATGAAAAAGCTCCGCATACCATTTAAAGGTAAAGCCGTCCCAATGTGCTCTCGATTTGGAGTTATTGAAGGAAAATATGACGAGTATTAGGATCGGCGCATAGAGAAAGAAAAATATGAATAAAGTGTACATTCTCTTCAAAAGCTTGATCACCACAGCCCACCCCCTTCATTATCCTTTTCATACCTTGACATAATGCCCATGGTTAACAAAATGAAAATCATCAGAATGAAGGAAAGCGAGGAACCGAATCCCCAATCTCTAGTTGTCAGAAACTGCTGCTCAATCAGGTTGCCGATCAATGTATACTGCCCTCCGCCAAGCAGTCTTGAAATAACAAAGGTAGTCACCGCCGGCATGAATACCATCGTAATACCGGACATGACTCCGGGGAGACTTAATGGAAAAATGACGCGTCTGAATGTAGTCACCGGGGTTGCTCCCAGATCTTCGGCTGCCTCAATCACAGCAGAATCAATCTTTCTTAGCACTGAATAAATAGGAAGCACCATAAAAGGCAGGAAGTTGTATACCATTCCAAGAATGACCGCATTGTCGGTATACAGAATGTTGATCGCCGGGAGTCCGATAGCTCCCAATGCTGTATTGATCAGACCGTTCTTTTCCAGCAGGGTCATCCATGCATAGGTTCTTGCAAGGAAATTCATCCACATGGGGATGACAAAAAGAACAATCAGAATACTCTTTTTTGAAAGGTGCCTTTCTGCCAGAATCATTGCAACGGGGTACCCCAGAACAAGGCATATGACCGTACTGACGACGGCAAGCCGAATAGACCGTAAGAGTACAACAAGATATAAGGGTTCGAAAACCCTTTTGATATGCTGGAGAGTAAATCCGATTCCACTGCTGTCCATCGTAAACACACTATAAACCAGAATCAAAGCAAGAGGCACCACAGTGAAAATCACCATCCAAAGAATATAGGGATAGGTTATGGGGTTTTTCTTCACTGAACTCTCACCTTCTTCATTATGTGAATATCCGTAGGAAGGATTTTAATGCCTACTTTTGAGTTTACCGGTTCCATGGCTGTGCTGTGAATGATCCATTTTTTCTGGTTGGAAAGGACGATCATTTCATAATGTACGCCCTTAAAGACAACAGACTGCACTGTTCCCTCGAGCATTCCCTCTTCAACCCTGCCCAACTTGACATCTTCCGGGCGGATCACGACATCCACCTCTTCATTCCTTTCAAACCCCTTGTCCACACATTCAAACCGATGCCCCGCAAACTCAATGAGGCAATCCTCAATCATTGTTCCGTCGATAATATTGCTTTCACCGATAAAATCTGCAACAAATGCATTCTTAGGCTCATTGTAGATGTCCAGCGGTGTGCCGATCTGCTGAATGGACCCATGGTTCATGACCACAATGGTATCGGACATCGTCAACGCTTCTTCCTGGTCATGGGTAACATAGATAAAAGTAATTCCCAGCCTTTTTTGAATATTCTTAAGTTCGATCTGCATGTCCTTTCTCAGCTTAAGATCCAATGCCCCTAATGGCTCGTCCAGCAAAAGAACCTCGGGTTCGTTTACGATTGCCCGGGCAATGGCTACGCGCTGCTGCTGACCGCCGCTCAGTGAATCCACCGAGCGGTTTTCGATGCCTGGAAGGTTAACCAGTTCCAAGACTTCCTGCACTTTTTTATCAATGTCTTTTTTGCTTATCTTTTTTATTTTCAGGCCAAAAGCAATATTTTCGTATACATTCATATGGGTAAAAAGCGCATACTTTTGGAAAACTGGATTTACTTTTCTCTTAAATGCAGGAAGATCATTGATTCTGCTGCCTTCGAAAAGAACATTTCCGGAAGAGGGACATTCGAAACCGCCGATAATTCGAAGTGTTGTAGTTTTTCCGCATCCGCTTGGTCCAAGCAGCGTTAAGAACTCATTTCTAAGAATGTACAGGCTAATATCCTTCAATACCTGAACGCCATTAAAGTCTTTGGATATGTTTTCCAATCTGATAATTTCATCGGACATTTGAATTCCCTCACAAATACATTTTTCTCTCTGAGTATCGCAATACAAATCACCTTAATCTAAGGAGGCTGCAAATCAGGCGTTTTCTTTACATCATATTTTTTATATACTTCCGACTACTATTAAGCTTAAATTCCACATTTCATCCATTTATATCAAGTCAATGTATTTTTAACATATTGAGGGAGTAAAGTCAATATAAAAACCATACGAACTGACGAGGAGTAAAACGTCATTCCCAGGACGGCAATTACCGAATATAATCTCTAATAAACTCATATACCGCCAGAACAATTTCAAAAGTAATCAGCGCAACAATCACCCATTCTACAAAAAGCCCCCGGACGGAGTTGGTGACGGAAGAGAAATTGTCCATAATTCCGTTTAAGATATCTTTTTTTCGCTGCAATATTTCAAAGCGATCATTCAATTCAAAGGTATTGGCCATCCTGTCATAAAAGTTTTGTGCCTGACTGTTGGCCCAAGTAACGTCTGGCTTATCCAGGATCATAATATAGGCAATGGTATTGTAGCTGTGTCTTGCAATTCTTGCCGTAGTCCGGACCAGGTTTTTATAGTCCAGCCGCATTTTACCCTTCTCAATTTTTGCAATCATTCCGTCTACCGCATCTGTGATCCCTTCCATTTTCACTTCAACCTTTTCCAGCGCAACCGATTTTGCAATCACTGTTGCAATCAATTCCGGTATAAAGACCTCGTACTCCGGCGTCACAACATATTCATCCGTAAATTCCATCTCGCTGGCTGGATCTATTTTCATTTCATAGTCGTCCGAATATAGGTATGCGTTGGATATGTCCAATTCGAAGTTCAATGAAATTAAATAGTCGAAAAACTTCTGAACTTCGGAGTTGGTAGTATTGACAAACACAACACACCCAAAGGAAAATACCATCACCTGTCGGCCTTCGACTGCATCATAGCCGATAATTCCGGATAATTCGGGTTCATTCAGTATCAAAGGCTCCTCCCAGGTGTATTTTTTCCGCAGGTTGCATTGTTCAGCAATTTTATTCAGATCAATTTCTTTGGCAATGGAATAGGCTTTGAATTTTAAGTCCTGGTATTTTTGCTCCATCCTTTTCTCTCACCTTTCATCCATAATATTTCAAGGAATCCTCTCTTTTGAACCTGACTCATTTTCCAGACCATTTTTAAATTGAACGCGGATGAGCTTTAGTGTATTTCAGTTATCCGGACCTTGAGGTCGTAAAAATCAGCTCCATGCATGCGGAATCTTTTTACGATTCTTATACTTACATTTTATGCGGTTTCAGTCCAAACAAGTCCGGATACAAGGAACTTGAAGGAATATCCAAAAGAATCCTGCTGCAGAATGCCAATTCAATAGAGTCTCCATAGCTAAATCTTACCGTATTCATCGAACCCCTTTCCCCCCCTCAAAACAGCACCGTTATTCAAATCCTTATGGATTTCTTTTTTTCTTTCATGAGTATATAAGGAGTAGATGACAGACAAAAGAATCAATCCGCATCCGATCACAGCGCTCGGTCCCTCCAGCTTTTCCCCGATGAATATTCCGGCTAAAACCAGGGCCGCAACGGGTTCAATCGTATAAATCAGGGCTGCTTTTTCCGGGCGGACAAACTTGATTGCGGCGCTCTGAATCAGGATTGTAAGGATTGTAATCAATATACTCATACTGATCAGTAATAGGAATTGAGAATTGATATTTTTCAAATTACGGATAGATGTTGACTCTACAATCAGCATTAAGGTTAAAAAGCCTGCGGTATTGATCGCATGATGAATCATCGAGAAGTGAACGGGATTGAGTTTTTCAGAGTGAACCTTCTGGCATGTCAGAAAGACGGAGAAAAACAATGCATTCCCCAGAGCGAATAAATCCCCAAGCTTCAGGCAGAAGTTATTTAAATCGCAGGTCAAGAGAAACAGGCCAAGGATGGCCACAAGGATACTTAAAACACTTTTCCCTTCAGGCCTTTTCTTTTCTATGGCAGCCATCAAAAAGGGAGTAAAGACTACGGACATCTGTACAATAAAGGCCGCATTGGAGCTGCTGGTGAACTGCAGCGCAAGTATGAAGAAGGTATTGCTGATGATGGAGAATACGCTGATGCCTGCACTCCTGCCGATGGCTTTTAAACTAATTGTACGGAGCTGGGGATAATAGATGAGCAGCGTTGAAACCAAGCCCCCCAGAGAGCATAAAAACAGAATCGAAAATCTGGGCAAATACTCCAAAAGCATTTTTGACCATACATAGGAGGATCCCCACAAAACTGCATTCAATAAAAGTAAATAAGCGGCATTGCTTTTTTTGATAAAACTCATGCTTTTCTCTCCCCCGGCGCTTGCGAACAGATATATCGCCTTCTGCGTTTCATTCTTCATTCCACTGTTATTATATTCTGACTTTTTGCTATATTTATTGCTTAATCTGCTTGAAACATGGCAAAAGCTGCTATAGAATGGAAGCAGCGAACCACTTCAATGGATCATGCCGGATATACTGGTGATAGCGTCTGGGGGAATCTGATTTGAAAAGCAATGAATTCATTCTGGAATCCAAGAGAGGATATTTGAAAGGCGATTTTGAGCTTTTTCACCTAAAGGATCGAAAAAATACAGAGTTTGAGTATCATTACCATGATTTCAGTAAGATCATCGTCTTCATCTCCGGTCGGGTGACTTATCTTATCGAAGGCAAGGCCTATAAACTGAAGCCCTGGGATATCCTGCTGGTCAGCAGCAAGGAAATTCACCGGCCCATTATTGATTCAACGGTTCCCTATGAACGTGTGGTAATCTGGGTCAATCCCACGTTTCTTGAGCGGCACAGCACGGAAGACTGTAACCTGTCAGCCTGTTTTACTCTTGCTGCTGATAATAATTGTAACGTTCTGCGCCTTGATCCGGAGATATTGCGAGGTTTGAGAGCAGTCCTTTCTCAGTTGGAGGAAGCCTGCAAAGGCAGTGAATTCGGAAGCAGGATATTAAAAAACTCGTTGTTTATGCAGCTGATTGTTTCTATCAACAGAAGAGTTCTTGAAGCTAAAACGGACAAAGTAATGAAAGATATTGAATACGATGAGAGGATCAATAAAATTTTGGAATATGTCAATCAGAATCTTTCCGAGGAGCTGTCCATAGATGCCATCGCCGCCAAGCATTATTTGAGCAAATACTACCTGATGCACAAATTCAAGCAGCAAACAGGCTATTCCATTCATAATTACATTCTTCAAAAAAGACTGATCGAAGCGAATTTCCAAATCAAAAAAGGAAAACCCGCTTCAGAAGTTTGTGCTGCATGCGGGTTTAATGATTATTCCAGCTTTGTGAGAGCTTTTAAGAAAATGTTTGGTTTATCCCCAAGAAACTACTATAAGAGCTTGCTTCAGCTCGAAAACACCAACAAGCAGGAAAGACATTTTTAAAGCATTCCTTGCTTTGTCTTCCTGATGGTATTAACCACATTCACTCATACTCTGACATACAATTCCCGGTCCATTTCAGAAACAAAAGGAGAAGGTTCTCCGGTGTAATAGATGTTCAATTTATGCAGTGCCCGGGTACAAGCAACATAGAACAGATTCCGGTCATATTCCCGGGAGTAGTTTTCCTTACCGCCATTGAAAACCAAAACCCCGTCGAATTCCAGGCCCTTGGCCAAATAGCTCGGAATCACTACAATTCCCTTTTTAAACTCATCATCATCTTTTGTTACAAGGTTCAGTTCCATTTTCTGTTTCAGGACCCCGTATACTTTTTTACTTTCCTTCGCGGATTTACAGAGGATTGCGATGGATTTCAACCCTTCCTCCTGCAGCTTTTCAGCCTCCCTTTCCACCTTTTCAAAAAGCTCTTTTTCGTTCTCCGAGTGAATTAAGAAAGGTTTGTCTCCGCTTCTGTTAATCGGCTCGAAGGCATCTCTCATTTTCTTGATGTCTTTGGAAAATTCCATGATTTCCTTTGTTGAACGATAGCTTTTTGTAAGGCAGACTACCTGAGGATTCATCTCCCTGAATACACCGGCAATGGTATCACAGCTGCCGGTTGAATGGAGATATATGCTTTGGCTGATATCTCCAAGCAGGGTGAGGCTGCATTGTCTGAAATACTGCTTGAAGACTTCATGCTGGATGATACTGTAGTCTTGTGATTCATCAATGATCACATGCCTGACCTCCATTGAAGGAGCTACGCCTTCCAATTCTCCCTTTAAGTATAGAATTGGAGCCAGATCTTCATAGGGAACCATTCCCAGGTCCAGCTTTTCCATGGTATAATTCCTTATTTCCGCACTTTTTACATAAGCGCAGCACTCTTTGAATACCTTCTGAAGCAGTCCTTCCTTTGCATACAGGTCATAATATAACCTAAAGGAATCCAAGGCCGTCATCTCATCGATTTTATCCCGGATGCCCTTGAATTTCTTGGAAGTCACAATCCGGCTGAAGGTTTCCACTTCCCCCTTATGATTTCCTTCGCTTTCGAGTTCTCCCTGAGTTTCTTTCATCTCCTGCTTTTCAAAGGGCGCCAGGAGGAAATAGATCCGGTCCCTGATTTTTGCCAGTCTCCTGGCTAGCGGGAGGTTCTTGTATTCATTATTGAACAGCTGAATCAGTTCTTCCCTGGATACAATCTTTTTCCCTTTATAAACAATATCCTCAAATTCCGAATACCGCCGGATAAGGAGATCAACGTATTCGTTCAAAACTTCAAGAAAACTGCCGGAGGCTTTGAGCCGGATACTTTCACGCTTCAAATCCAGTCGTGCCCTGTTTCCCTCCTTTTCAAGAAGGAGTTCCGTCTGATCGCTTAAATCCTCATACCTGAAACCTGATCCAACCAGAGGCTTGGCAAAATCCAAAAAGGTGGTCTGGCTGATGTTCTCCTCTCCCAGTTCCGGTAATACATCCGAGATATAATCATTGAAAATCTGATTGGGAGAAAAGATCACAATGTTCTTTGAATGAATTTTCTCGTTTCGGTACCGATATAGAAGATATGCAGCTCGATGCAGTGCGATGGAGGTTTTCCCGCTTCCTGCCGCTCCCTGGACAATCAACACCTTGTTCTCCTCATTTCGGATAACCGTGTTCTGTTCACGCTGGATCGTTGCAACAATATTCCGCATCTTGTCGTCCGCATTTTTACTTAAAATCCGCTGAAGAATCTCATCATCGATTTTCAGACTGCTGTCAAACATATATTCGATCTTATCCCGGAAAATTCTGAACTGCCGTTTCAAAACAATATTTCCATGGATATCGCCTTCCAGGCATTTGTACTTTGCCGGTCCCGTTTCATAGTCATAGAAGATGCTGGAGATGGGCGCACGCCAGTCATAGATATAAATTTCTCTTGTTTTATCATCTATCAGAGACAGGGCCCCTATGTAGATCGCCTCCACTCCGCTGCATCCGTCCTCTTCAAAATCTACCCGGGCAAAATACGGTGAAAGTGCGATCTTTTCCATCCGGGCTACCAGATTGTGGGCAAACTGGTACTTTTCCCATCCCCTCTTGAGTTCATCGATATGCTGCTGCGCTTCAATCATCTCTTCAAACTGCTGAGGTACGCTGGATACGTTCTCCCACATCTCCTTCCGGGAGGCAATCATCTCATCCCGGCAGGTTTTGATCTCCTCCTGCCGCCTGGTTAATTCTTTTTGAATAATATCATAAATTCTTTTTAATCTTTCTTCTTCGAATTTCCATTCCTTCTGGTCGGTGATCATTTCAACCTCCATGCCGTATTGAGTCCATGCATGCATCGACTTCTAAAACCTAATCATATATTGTATCACTATAAAATGTCAATTATGTTGTCATTTCACGGTAAATAAAGCCAGCCTAAAACCAACGCCAGGATCGGAGCATCAAATCCAACAACATCAAAATAAAGGATTTCAGATCACCCCTGGTAGTCTGATCAGATTCCGCAAATCGGTAAACATTCTAAGTCAAGAAATAGGATTTACGAAAGAAGCCTTTATTATATTGGTTTTACAATATATAATATTCAGTAGACAGATATAAATCGCGAAAATATAAGAAAGATGCTGCGAATGATGGGGAATGATAAATTGGAACAACAACTCAAAGCTATCGGCGACAAAGCCAGATTAAGAATTCTAAAACTGCTGCCTCTCACGGACGAGGATTGTGAAGCGCTCTTTAATGTTACGGAGTTATCGGAAGAACTGGGCATACCGCAGCCTACGGTTTCTCATCATTTAAATGTTCTGCGGAACGCAGGCCTTGTAAGAAACAGGAAAATGTGCCGTGATGTATATTACTGGATCGACCGGGAGGCTGTTGACAATCTAACAAGTCAGCTGGAACAAATCTTTTACAAGAAATAGTATTTCTTTCACCAATCTTATTGGTAAGCTTATTATTTATAGTTATCCCAAAACAATCCATGGTAATGATTGACTTGGGGTACAAAACATTCTATAATATTAACGTATTCACATACATGGATACATCTTGAACTGCAATGCTTTGGATGGCATAACACCTTTTTTTTAGGAGTGTATCGTGTATGAAATTCAATCCTTTTCAATATTTTAACAGAGTGAGGGATCCAAATGGAAAAATCGAAAGTATACTTCACGGATTTAAAGACAGCTCCAAACAACAATCTTCTCCAAAAACTGGAGAGCTTAATTAAAACTGCCGGGATCGAGAAAATCGATTTCAAGAAAAAGTTTACAGCCATCAAGATTCATTTTGGAGAGCCGGGCAATCTGGCCTATATCCGGCCAAACTACGTAAAGAAAGTTGCAGATGTGATTAAACAGCTGGGGGGCAGTGTCTATCTTACCGACGCAAACACTTTATACGTGGGCAAAAGGTCCAATGCCGTAGATCACCTACAAGCCGCAATGGAAAATGGCTTCAATCCCTTATCTACAGGCTGTAATGTCATTATTGCCGATGGTCTGAAGGGAACGGATTACAGGGAAATCCCCATTGACCGCAAACACTGCAAGACAGCCAAGATCGCAACGGGCGTCGCTGATGCGGATGTCATCATCTCCATGAATCACTTCAAAGGACATGAAATGACTGGCTTTGGAGGTGCTATCAAAAACATCGGGATGGGTTCCGGTTCCAGAGGCGGCAAGCTGGAAATGCATTCTTCATCCAAACCGGAAATCCAGCAAAGCAATTGTGTAAGCTGTGCCCTCTGTATCAAATACTGCTCACAGCGCGCCATTACCTTTAACAGCAGTAAAAAAGCTCAAATCGACTATAACAAGTGCATCGGCTGCGGCCAATGTGTGGCTGTATGCCAGGATAACGCAGCCCAAGTAGATTTTAATGAGAACCTGGATATCATGAATGAAAAGGTCGCTGAATATACCTATGCTGTACTCAAGGATAAACCTAGCTTCCATATCAACTTCATCATGAACATCTCCCCCAATTGTGACTGCTGGCCCAACAACGATATTGCCGTTGTTCCGGATATCGGAATCGCTGCTTCCTTTGACCCCGTTGCCCTGGATAAAGCCAGCGTAGACCTGGTAAACCAGGCTCCTGTGATGAAAGGCAGCGCCGTTGATAAACCGGAATGTACTTGCAGCGGTCATGAGTTTGACAAGTTCAAGCATGTACACCCCAACACAAATTGGATTTCGGCACTGCAGCATGCAGAAACCCTCAACCTGGGATCTATGAACTATGAGTTGGTCCGGGTTAAATAATCTTTAACAGTAAAAGGCCGGATTTGTCGGTACCCTTTCAATATTTGAACAGGTACCGGCGGATCCGGCCATAAATCTTTTCTTATTGTTTAAAATAGTTGCCCTTGATGATTAAATCTGCAATATCCAACCCGCGAATCGCATGTTTTTCATCTTCTTTGCTCAGATTCTCGTGAATTACCTTTCTGTTTGGGAAAACCGCAAAGCTTTTGTTTGTTTTCAGAAGGTTCCTTCCCATCGCGGTATTCTCCACCTTGCTTTCCTCCACTCCCATCAGATAGGCAATCGTAGGGAGAAAGTCAATCTGT
This sequence comes from Clostridia bacterium, assembly GCA_026418695.1. GTDB lineage: Bacteria > Bacillota > Clostridia > Acetivibrionales > JAFADI01 > SKW158. The sequence continues at coordinate 19,704 of JAOAAU010000122.1, read as the reverse complement.
CCTCCAACGGTACTGATTTCCGCACTCTTGAGTCCAGGAGAATAGATGATCAACGGCAGTTTTTTCTCATTCGTCTTCCACCATTCATCTCCCTGTGAAAGCTTCTTTACTTCTTCAGGGTAGTATCTGTGAACTCCCTCATGGTCCCCATAAATAACAATCACGGAGTTGTCCAGCAGTCCATCCTTTTTCAGCATGTCCAGCAGCATACCGATTTGCTTGTCCTCATAGGCAGCACACTGGAAGTAGCCTCCCAAATAAGTCTCATCAAAGGATTTTTCCAGCTTGAGCTCCTTGTATTGGTCCGGCAGCTTATAAGGCATATGTCCGGTCAACGTAACAATGAAGGAGTAAAACGGCTGCTTTGCCTTGGCGATTCTTGGCTCAATCTGCTTGAAATAGGAACCGTCACTGATCCCAAAACCGATCCACTCCGTTTGATCATAGTTTGAAGAATCAATACACTTTTGGAAGCCGATGGAAGTCAATGCCGGCATCCAATTCCAGAAGGCCCCTTTATCCGGGTGATATGCAAAGGTTGAATACCCCATTTCCTCCAGGAGGAGCGGCATAGAGCCAGTATACTTCGTGAAGGGATACCTGAAGAAAGTACTTCCGCTGCGAATGGGATAAACGGAAGTATTCATCAGCAAATCTGCATCCGAGCTCATCCCGTTATTCACCTGCTCATGGATACTCGTAAAATACAAACTGTTCTTTAGTAGGCCGTTGAGTACAGGAGTGATCTCCTGACCTTCAATTTTCTGGTTGATCACACTCTTCTCCAGTGATTCAACCTGAATCACGATCAGGTTTTTTCCTTTCAGCATGCCTTTGTATTGATTATCCGGCAGGTTCTCCTTCTTATAGTCAAACCATGCTTGGATCTCCTGCCTGTCATGATCCGAAAGATGCTTTTTCTCCGAGTCCTTCCAGTAGGTATAAATATCAAAAAAGTGATATCCGATGGGCGATATGTTGCTTGCCGTTACATTGGGATCATACGGGAAAACTGCTGCCTGCACATTATCATAATCACCGATCAGTTTATTCCACCAGTCTCTGACAGGTACAATGGAAAATACCGTGGTGGTTGAAACAACAAAGGTGATTCCAAAAAGCAGGAGATTTCTGGGCATATCCTTATAAAGGTTTTTTTGATAAAGGAAGAAAACCAGAATGATAGGAAGATCGAATACAAAAACTACATCCAGTAGTTTGATTAAAGACAATATGCTGTCAGAAAGATTGTCCAGGTTGGTTGCCTGTGCAATCAGCTGTACGGAAGTCAAGGAATTGTAGCTTCTCAGATACCAGGTATCAAAAAGCAGCAGTGCGGAAACAGCCAAATTCAAAGCGAGTAAGTACCACAGCTTTTTCCGGTTTTTAAACAAATACGCAAAAGAAACCAGGATGAGGATGACACCGAAATAGAAAAAACCTCGGTAATGCGCATATTTGAATACATATCGGGTAGCCGTAAACAGCATAACCCGCGTATGTGTGACATGGGTTTGTACTCCTACAAACATCATGGACTTAAGGAATAAAATTCCAAAAGTATAAAAAATGAAAAAGTCTTTCAAAATCTTGTTCTTAAAAAAATTCATTGGATCACCGCTTCTTGATGGATTATCAACAACTGATTTATGTAAAGTTTATACACTATATTCCACTATACCTTAGAATAAATCTTTCGACAATATGAAAATTCAATTTCGTAACCCGTCACAATAAACAATTTAATTTCAAAAACAAAGAAGACCTGCAATAGGTCTTCCGAATTCTCAAACTGTTTGTTTAGCTAATAGCCTTAGTTTAATCAGTTATTTCCGGGAGCGATGCTTTTGCTTATAAAGCTCACTGTCCGCTCTATTCAAAAGTTCTTCAAACGTCACGGCGGTTTCAGGTTTGAAATAATAAGCGCCTATACTCATGGACAGCTGATAGGGTTTATGCGCTCTGCCATTGTATTCTTCAAAGCATCCCCTGATACGGTTTAATAAAGCTTTTTCATCCTGAAAGGCAGAATCCACGACAATCACTGTAAATTCATCTCCCCCCAGCCGGGCAACGATATCCAGGTTTCTAAATGAGCTTTTAAGGATCTCCCCTGCTTTTTTGATTGCATAGTCCCCTTCCTTATGTCCATAAAGATCATTGATCTGCTTAAGACCGTCCAGATCTCCGAAAATCACCCAAAATCCCTTGTTTGCACTCACTGCATATTGGTAATGCTGCAAACCCAAAGACATAAAGCCCCGTCGGTTATAAAGCCCTGTCAGTTCATCCATATAGGACTGGTAATGCAATTGTCTGTTATAGACCTCCAATTCCTCTAATGCCTTTTTCAACTGTATTTCTACATCTTTTCTGAAGTGAATCTCATCCTCAAGTTTTTGATTTGTATCCGAAAGCTCCTTTGTTCTTTCTGCAACCTGCCTTTCGAGATCCTGTGCCTGTTTTGTGATCTTATCGATCAGCAGGGTTCCTTTGAGCGCAAAGCTTAAGCGGTATCGGATGGTTTCAAAAGACTTTCCGATTTCCGAACCATAATCAAAAACTGCAAAACCCAGCTGGTCATCGCCCTGGTATAACGCCTGCACAATAGCACTGTAGCGGGTTTCCTCCAGCTCTTTCATTGCATTTTCCGGCAGCAGATCTTGAGAACGATAGCGGATGCCATCCGAATCAATCATAATTCGTTTGTTTGCGTTAAATCCTAAAACCAGTCTGGAGTATTCCATCGGTTTTAGAGGATCTTCATATAGCGAAACATAACATCCCTTAATGCCGTAATGGGGAAGTTCCCTGGCCAGAATATCCATCTGGCTCATAAAGTCCAGATTGGATACCAATTCTTCCCCAAGAATACCAACCCCTTCAGCCTGAAAGTAGGCTATGATTTTGTGGGAAACCCCCGCACTCTGTATCACTTCAACGATTTGAATCCGGGCTGCATGAAACATCGCCTCGGTATCCGCAATGGCCTTCAGGTCACATAAACATGACAGTGTATTTTTTCTTAGCAGTGAGAGAACTTCCTGAAGGATAAACAAATCTATTTTTCTGGTAATCATCCAGAAAAGCAGGTTGTTCAGAACGGCAAAGAATTTCTTCTGATCACCGGAATCCACAACCTCATCAAGCGCATCCATCAATTTCCTTTCATGATTGAACAGCTCTCTGCTGTCATGAGGATCAACACACTGGTTCAGCTTCGAAAGCTCGCATAATAATTGTTCCCGATGATCCTGAAATATCTCTTTACTATTTCTCTTGGATAAGTCATACCTGACCATTGAAGCATCAAGTATACTCTTTAATATACACCCGCAAGAAGACCTCACTACCATCTCTGTTGGAATAACCAGATTCGAATCCACTTCATGACCCTGGATTAATTTCAGGAGAACCCCCGCCACCGCTTTGGACATCTCATAAAACGGCTGGCGGACAGTTGTCAGGGAATAGCTTTTTCCAAGCTCTGAATCATCAAAACCGGTAACCGGTAAGTTTTCAGGCACTTTTCCGGTTCTCGTGTACAGCTCTGTCAGCGCACCCACAGCCATATTATCGTTTGCTGCAACAATAGCGTCAAAACGAACCTTCTTTTCATCCAGGAACAACTTCATGGCATCCACTCCTGCCGAGAAGTCAAAGTTGCTCTGATTGTTATATACCAAATCCGAATTATACGGAATATTGTGTTTTTTTAGTGCTTCAACATAGGCTTCAAACCGTGCCCGTGCTTCCACGTTGCTTTCCGGCCCTTTGATAAAAGCGATTTCACGGCATTGATGCTCTTCGATCATATGATCCATGATCTGCCGCATTCCAATGACATTATCAACACTTACGCAGGGAAAATCCATCAGCTTCTTGTTCAAAGTAACCACCGGAATTCCCTTACATCTTTTCAGAATTTCCATTGTGGTACTGTTTTCAGGGTCCAAGCCGATGGAAGCCGCCAGTATGATTAGTCCGTCTATATATTTTTTATCGATGAGATACATGAGAATATTTCTTTTTCTTTCCCATTCCAGATAGGGATCAAGGCGCCCGCAAACAAAGCAGAGAAGATTAATGTCATTTTCCCTGGCAAAGCTTTCGACACCGGAAAGAATCTTATTTTGATAATAAATTGTGTCTTCCCACCCCATCACCCAGTCAATGAGGAGTGCAAAGGTAAGACGAGCCTTCTTTCGTCCTTCCATAGAGCCACCTGTCTATTGATATTGTTTATTGGAAAACTTAGAGGTTGAATAAATCCAGAAATAATTTAAGAATGTTTTCATTATATCATATCCTCCATTACGGTAAAACACTTTTCATCATAATGGAGATAATTTGCATTTACTCTATTTTTGCCGCCGCTTATATTATCCTCAAGGTACATGTGTATTTAACTGTAAAATATGGTATGATGAAAGTAATCCTTTAGAAAAGAAGGTATTGTCATGGACGTAAACAACATTCTCCGATCCTCTATCTACAGCATCCGTCAAGCTATCAACTTAACTGCCCTTAAGAAAGCGATGCATCAAGACTCGCAAACAGTGACTTCCCTTTTTGAGGGTATGAAGTTGATTCAGGCAAAGACTATGGAAAACGCTGTCAACCCTCACAAAGGCAGTAATATCGATATTCATATTTAATTGTAAACAAAAAAGACTCCGGGTCTTATCCTGATATATACTTGATCTCACCGTCTTCCGAATTCAAGTCCACCTCATAGGAAAATACGCCGCCGAACATCCCGTAAACCGTCCTGAAAGCGATTTTCCCCTTGATTTTTTCCCGGTATTTTATCTTTAAATCATTCAAAATGTCTTTGGGGGATTCTTGTGTGTCTACCGTCATATGACTGAAATCCACGGTGATGATGTCCTCATTGCTTTGTCCCCCGATCAGAGGATGTTTGCCGGCAAGGTCCTTCATTGTCTTCCAGTTAAGCAGCACACGCAGCTTGCTGTCTTTCACCAGCATTTCCTGGACAAACACGCTCTTATGTATTTTAAGAATTCCTCCAACAATGGAATATTCAAATACCATGCTCCACCCTCATCTCTTTCATTCTTCAAACATTACGCTATGTCCGTATTCAGCCGGCTTTTTCCCGCCCTTGGTCAGCACCCATAAAACCTGCTGGTTGGAATATTCGGGAGCAGACCCTTCGCCATCTGTAAAAATGATCAGAAGATGGGTTTTGATTCTATCCGCCAGCTCAAAAACCGGACGAAAATCAGTCCCTCCATTTTTCACCCGTTGTTTGTCCCGGATATATTTTTCAAGAGCTACAGGCTGGGTGCATTCCGTATCAAACCGGGTAACACTCAAATTGGCTCCGGTAATTTTCTTGACCGACAGCAGTTCATTATAGAATTTCATCACCTGTTTATCTGAGATGGACCCACTCTCGTCCACAGCCAGCAGTGCATTAACTCCAACAGACCGTTTGTTTCCCGGCAGATCTTCAAAACGTTTGGATACCTTCTTGCAGGTTTTTCTCGTGACCACTTTTCCCTTTCCGGATAAAAATCTTTTTAAAACATTTCTCCAGTTGACCTCATTGACTTTATACAGTTCGTTGATAAAACCGTTGATTTCACCTGGAATTTCTCCTTCCGCTTCGGCTTGGTCAATTAACTCCGACAATACACATTTTACAGCGCTTTTATTGATCTCCGAGCTGTCTCCTTCGGTGGAGTTGTTGGCTTTCAGTTCCTGACCGCTTCGTAAAACCACCTTGATTTCCTTATCATTCTCGTTGAAGCTTACCTGGTTTTCGCTGTTGGATAGAATATCGTAATAGGCCTCGGCACTTTTCAGCCTTGGCAGGTTTTCCTTGATCTCTTCGGAAATCTTATCTACGGTTATGGCTTCCGGTGGCAGCATCCTAGGATGGATATGTTCATTCACTGCCAAATCACAGGCAATGACCCATAAATGCCGTTCTCTGCTGCCTTTCCGGTAGGGATGGAGAAGCACCAGATGAAGCAGTTCATGAATGATCGTACCAATGGCGTGTTCCTCCGGAAGGCTTTCATACCATCCTCTATTATAGATCAGCTTGACGGCCGGCGTCATTGTCATACGAACTGTTGGGATCTCGTCGCTCTCTACCGGTGTGACCGAAGCGGCAATGTATCCGTAAAATGGCTGCTTTAGCAGCAAATGCATAATAACTTCCTGAATCTTCATTCATTCGGCCTCTTTTCCTAATCCATTAAAATCTGTACGATCTTATCCGACACCTTCTCGAAAGCCTCAGTACGCCCGATGACCTCCTGAAAATCCTCGGGACGCTTCGTCGCAAGCAGCTTGAAAAACAGTATGCTCAACTCTTCCGGCAAATGGGATACAAATGCATTCAGATTTGCCAAATGCTGCTCCTTCATTTCAAAAGTAAGAATCACTTTCTTAGTCACAAGACTTAAAATATCAATCCTGTTCTTTTCAATGATTTCCTGAACGACTGCTCTGACAGACTCATAATCATGGATGAGTTTGTCGGTAGCTGGTATCTTAAAATCCCTGTTTTTCAAATATCCATAAAAGGAAGATGCCGTTTCCGGTCCTAAAATTCCTGCCACCAGCTCCATCATCAGCCTGTCTGCCAGTTTACAATTGTTCAGCAGTTCCTGGACCTTGGTCCAGCCCCTGGGAGTCGGCGATTTGGTCAATGCTGTTGAATCTGCAGACTTTTTTACGATCAGCAGCAGGTCCGGGCATGCCTGCAGGAAGGAAAGCACCTCGTCATTGGGACTGTTCCTAACGGAATACTCAATGTAGTCGTCCAGATCCACCGTAACTTCTATGCTCACAAATCTGTCCAGCATCGCATCATCCAGTGAATTGACTGTATAGTTCAGAGTATCGGGATTCATGGTTACTCCGATCTTCCATCCCGGTGCAAGGCTGTGTCCGTTTACCTTTCTTTCCAGCAGCAGCGGATAAAGCACTGAAGTTGTATCGCTTGGGACGCGGTTGATCTCTTCCAGAACCAGAATTCCCTTTGACGGAAATAAGCCCTCACTAACAGCTTCAACTGTTGGAAGAAACTGAGGAGCAAGATACCGCGTGATTCCCTTTTCCCTGTCCTTATCCGGCAATCCCATAAAATCAGGCCCTTCCAGAGCAGCTGCATACAACCCCATATATCCGATTTCCAGTTCTTCTGCACACTGTTTGTAAGCCGAAGTTTTTCCTACCCCTCTCTCACTGATGAGTGCAGAAACGCTTTCCGTATGTAAATACAACTCCTTAATGCACTGTTTTGCTTCACTAATTCTCATACTGGCCTCCCTTGATGAACATCACTTTTATGTTTTTATCTTTACACAGACTTTGTCTTCATTTTATTTACAATATCATTATATACTGGGTATGCTAGAAATTAAATCCTTAATTAATTACCGACATACCAAATAATGAGCTTTAGTTAAAAAGCATTTAAGAAAACTCCAAAAAAATATTTTTTTGCAGTATACTGGAAAATTCTTTTAAACAATTGATGATTTTTATCGATATATTTAATATAAACTAAAGAGGAAAGTGTATTTCTGATAAGAAGGGTGTCGTTTTTATGTTTGAAGGTGTGATGAGAGTTGCCGAATATCTGATAGCAGCCATCAACATCATTGGTTTTATTATCGTCGGGGTTGATAAATACAAAGCAAGGTATAGAATGTGGAGGATTCCCGAAAGGACGTTTTTTGTCATCGGAATTATCGGAGGATGTCCTGGTGTCTATGCAGGCCTGCTTTTGTTCAGGCATAAAATTCAAAAATGGTATTTTATGTATGGGTTCCCTTTCATATTTTTCCTGCAGCTATTACTGATCATTTGGATTGTAAAGCAATAGCGCCAGTTCAGAGAACCAAAGAAAAAAGACTATATGAAGGATATAGTCTTATCTCACGGATTTTCACTCAACTTTTGCTTTAAACTCTCCAACTGATCGATATATCGGTCAATCTGCTTTGAATTCTCGGCAATCAATGCTCTTAATGCGCTTACATCGTATTCGGCTAAAGTTTTTTCATCCAAAGCAGCCGGGATAAATAAAGGATTCATTTCTTGTCCCCCCCTTCCGTATTCACAGGTTTATTTTACCTGTAAATTGTTAAAGGGACATCAGTATCAGGTTAAATGATTGTTAACAAGCTTGGTTTCTCGAACGATTCCCATGGCAGCCCACTTCTTCATGACGCCCTCGTACCTGTCCACGTGTTTTGTTACCATGGGCTTAAAGCCAAAATTCAAAATCATCCAAGAAAAGATTTTTCCTACTACACTTTTCTGCTTCTTCATCTTCATCGTATTGTAGTATTTTTTCATCTTCTCATCCAATTCCTGTCTTAGCCCTTTTATGGAAAACGGATCCTTATTGAAAATTACCTTCGCCAGCAGGTTTCCGGCAATGATTCCTCCGGAATATGAGAAAAGTCTGTTAAGCACTTTTAATACGCCTCTCCCCTGAGCATTTTCATAGGTGCTCACCGCAAAACAATACTTCCCTGTTAAAAGCTGTTCAACAACAAAATGCCCCCTGTCCATCATGGTCTTCACTTGCCCGTGGACATTGCTTTCGTAGGTCGGAGAGCCAATCACCAGTCCGTCGGATCTGCTGATCAAATGCGACAAAGCTTCCAATCCATCCTCTTTGATGATGCATTCTCCTGTTCTGAAGCAAGCGGTACATCCTTTACAAAATCTCATGTTATACTCGGACAGATCTACATAATTAAGTTCAACGTCTCCTTTAGACTCCAGATATTTAGCCATTTCCTTAAGGATCTTCCCTGTAGCACCATTTTTTCGCGGGCTCCCGTTAATGATTGTCACTACCATTTCTTACTCCTCCATCCTGTTTGAACATTCAAACAATAATATTGTAAAAAAATTTATTGATTGGTATATAAATGTATCATCTTAAACAGCTCATTAAATGCTGTATCAAAGTCAAACCGTTCATCAATGAGTTTTTGCAGCGCAAGGCCTTCCAATGCTGAAAATACAATGGCAGCAACAGAACCAAGTTCAGGAGCCGGTTTATTGCATAGGATGCTCAATACCTCGCTGATGTTCCTCCTGCTGTCTTCAACTTGCAGCCGTGTCTCCTCAAGCATACTGTTATTCCGGAGTCCCAATGCATACAGTTCATATCTCAGCCGATACCATTGAGGGTAGTGACTGATCTTATCCTTGATGTTGTCAAACGCATTTTTGTATACGTCCTCCGCCTTCAGGCTGCTGCGCAGTTCCTGCATCGCTTCACAAAACCGCCTGCCTTCCGCTTTTAGAACATCAATGAAAAGTTCATCTTTACTTGAAAAATAGTAATTGATTAGCCCCTGAGCCACCCCGGCTGCTTTCGCTATTTCTTTGGTAGACGCAGCATCATACCCCTTTTCTGCCAGAACCCTGCAAGCTGCTTCTATTATTTTATCCTTCGTATCCTTTTCTGCTCTTCCCATGGTACCCTTCCTCTTTTTTTGTTTGAACGTTCAATCAAATAATATCATGAATATTTTGGAATTGCAAGTAATTTTTTCTTTAGGGTACAACCATCATAGAAAAATATGAATTTCGAAAATATTGCTCTTCCTGCAGCAATTCAATATAATTTTTATATAGACTTAATTTTGACTCCTAAAAACAAATCGGATACTTCATTGAATTCTGCGAGGTTATAATGTCAAAGGTTAAATATTTCAGGGATGAAAGCATCCCGTTTTTTGAACTGAAAAGCTGTGATAATGCCGTTCATTCCTCTAAAAAGCACGCCCACATCGAGCTATCCATAGGCATCGTCCTAAAAGGAACCAGCATAGTGGAATGCGAGCGTGAGAGCTTTATTGTAAGCCGGGGAATGATGATCTGTATTCCTCCGGATGTCGTTCATCAATGTTGCCCCCATGATACAAAAAACTGGTCCTTCCATATGATGTACCTGAAAAAAAACTGGATTGAATCCTCCTTTGAGGCGGATCTCCAGAAGCTTCCGACTTTTGCCAAGTTCCTTAACTCAAAAGATTTTTCCAGAATCAATGCCCTATGTAGTTTTATGCAACTTGAATCCTTGTCCGGGATAGAAAAGGAAAGCTTCCTTTTAAGCGAACTGAACTACTTTTTAGACCTGGATGCCTATTTGAATGAAAACACCCGCGGTTTGCATGATGACAAACAAACCATGAAGCTTATCAATAATTTCCTGAACGACAATTACCTCGAGAAAATCACCTTGGACGACTTATGCAGGATCTCTGGATTAAGCAAATATTATCTCATCCGGGCCTTTGAAAACAGCTACAGACTCTCTCCGCACGCGTATCTTACGATGCTTAGAATCAATCATGCCAAAAAGGAACTCCGGAAAAACAGGCAGATCACAGACGTTGCGATGGAAGCGGGTTTTTATGATCAAAGCCATTTTGTCAAGGTATTCAGGCAGTATTCGGGAACAACCCCCATCAAATATCTGAAAGGGGGTTAATCATTGAAAACATAATCGATTCCAGATGATAAAGCATCCAGAGCAATTTTTTACTATTCTGCTCCTCAGTCTGTATCTTAGAATGAATTCAATATATTCTGATTGATCATTCAAAAATCCAGTTTTGAGGAAGGAATCTTTATGAAAAGCAATACGTTCACCGGGCATCTCATTGCACTCATTACAATCTTTATCTGGGGCACGACCTTTGTTTCTACCAAAGTGATTCTGCAGGATCTCTCCCCCGTCGAGATCCTGTTCTACAGGTTTGCCTTGGGCTATCTTGCCCTCTGGCTCATTTACCCAAAATTCAAGGGTTTTAAAAGCTTCAGCGAGGAGTTTCTTTTTTTCTCCCTGGGGCTTACCGGCATTACCTTATACTTTCTGATAGAAAACATCGCCCTTGAGTTTACCTATGCTACCAATGTAGGACTCATCGTATCGACCATTCCCATACTAACAGCCCTTCTGGCTCATATCGCTACAAAGGATGAGAAAATCAGCCGGAATCTTGTTATCGGATTTATTGTATCCTTTCTGGGAATATTCCTCGTCATTTTCAATGGAAAGTTCCTTTTAAAGCTGAACCCCGTGGGGGATGTATTGGCACTTCTGGCTTCTATTGTCTGGGCTGTTTATTCTGTTCTGCTAAAGAAGGTGGATAGCAGCTATCCGCCTGTTTATACTGTTAGGAAGAGCTTCTTTTACGGACTGCTCACCATTGTTCCTATCCTTTATTTCCGCGGGGAAGATTTTGTTTCAGCGCACCCTGTTTCGCTGAAACTGGTCATAAATATTGCCTTTTTAGGATTAGCAGCTTCTGCTCTGTGTTTTGTCCTTTGGAATGCGTCCGTAAAAATTCTTGGAGCTGTGAAGGCCAGCAATTACATCTATCTGGTACCATTGATCACGATGATTACTTCTGTTCTGATTCTTCATGAAAAAGTAACCGCCCTCACAATCTTCGGAGGAATTCTTATCATCCTGGGGGTATCCGTTTCTGAAAAGAAGTTTTCCGGATTGAAGGAAATCTTCCTTCGACTACAGGAAACAGCAAACCGTTTCCGGATAAAATCGGAGTCATAGCTATCCCACACCCAGCTTCAGGGGCACTTTGATTTCCCCGCAGTAATCCGTCAGCATCATGCGCTTCACCGCTGCCAAATCCCGGGTATGTCCTAAAACCCACATCAGCTTGGTAACTGCAGCTTCGGAGGTCATATCATATCCCGGGATAATTCCGCCCTCTGCAGCCTTTCTCCCGACCTCATATACGGTGAGATCGGAAATCTCATATAAGCATTGGGTAGTAAGAACAACTGCAATCCCATCCGCCATTAATTGATTGAGCTTTTCTATCAGATTTCTTCTCAGATAGTGGACACCCCCCAGTCCGAAGCCCTCGATAACAAGGCCTTTATATCCCATCTGAGAAAAACGGTCGAAAAACTCCAGGTGGGTCCCCGGAATCAGCTTTAATAAAAACACATCGGAATCCAGCCGATCATCCAATGCTGCGGGACCACTGACACTCTTCACCTGTGAATGGTCGATGAATACCTTTCCGTCTTCTATATACCCGGTACTGGTGGCATTGATGCTTTCAAAGGCATTAAAGCTTGTAGTCCTTACTTTGACAGATCTTACCCCGCGAATCACCTTCCCTCCAAAGACAATGAAAACCCCATGGATATCACTGACCACCGTCTTAAATGCATGCAGAAGGTTGTCCTTGGCATCCGTTCCCGGTTCTATGATAGGGAGCTGTGAGCCTGTAATTATCACAGGCTTGTTCAGGTTGACAAGCATGAAGGACAGTATGGATGCCGTGTATGCCATCGTATCCGTACCATGGGAAATGACAATCCCATCATACCGGTTGAGGTTTTCAAAAACCGCCCTGGCCAATACCTTCCATTCTTCCGGTTGAATATTGGAGCTGTCAAGGTTAAATATGGTCTTGCAATCGATGCAGCAAAGGTCCTTCAGCTCAGGAACAAAATCAATGATGTCCTTTGCGGAAAGTCCCGGTGCAAGTCCGTCCTTGCAAGGAATAGAGGCAATGGTGCCTCCTGTAGAAAGCAGTAAAACATTTTTCAAATGACTGACCCCCTGATTTATCAAACAATCGCATCTAAAAACAATTTTTCTATTCTCCAAAAGCTATTTTCAATTTGGTGCAGGCCAGCTCCAATGCAGTTTCAAGGTTCTCAATGCTTGGTCCTCCGCCCTGAGCCATCAAATCGGTGCCTCCGCCCTTTCCGTCCAAAAGTGCAACGGATTCTTTGAATAGTTCCCGAGCACTGATATGATTCAATTCTTTTGAACGGCAGAATAGGATTTGAGCGTTTTCTTGATTCTTGATGCCAAAAAGCACCACAGCACTGTCCAGCACCGTAATTTTGGAAGCCAGGAGCCTGACTTCCTCAAGATCTCTATTCGAGAATATGGCCTGAATGATGCTTATATTATTTTCTTTCCCCGACGCTGCAAACAACTCTCGCGCTTCTATATCCAGTATCTTATCTTTCAATTCACTGTTTTCCTTATGAATTTTTGCGAGTTTATCGTTGAGAACATTCAATTTTTGAACAACATCCAAATCCTTACATCCCAGAGATATCGCCAAAATGTTGATTGCGTCGTTCTTCCATGAGTAATCCCGAAGTGCTCTCACACCGCAGGCAAACTCAATTCTTAAGCCGCCTTTGTACTTTTCCCAACGGATCACTTTTATGATTCCCACCTCGCCAGTTCTGGCCGGATGAGTTCCACAGCAGGCATTGACATCCACTCCTTCAATTCGAACGATCCTTATTCCAGTCTTTACTTGAGGAAGCTTTCTCAAGCTTAGAGTTTGGAACTCCTCTTGAGAAGGATAAAATGCATCCACCTGTTTGTTTTCAAACACCTTTTGGTTAGTCAGACTTTCAAGCTTCTCAATATCTTTCAGTTCCAGAACCTTATTGATGTCTATGGTGACATTGGTACTGCCGATATGGAACCCAACCGTATCTGCATGAAAGATTTCCGCACAAACCGCTGATAAGATATGCTGTCCAAGATGCTGCTGCATATGATCAAATCTCCGGTTCCAATCGATCCGGCAAGGAACTTTCTCCGTATAATTCGGGATTTTATCCGTCACATGTACAACTTTCCCGTTTTCTTCATAGGTTAAGCTTACAGCTGCGTCTCCGATAATTCCCAGGTCGCAAGGCTGCCCTCCGCCTTCGGGATAAAATGCTGTTTGATCCAGCTGGATATGAACCCCATTCTCTTTTTCCTCGACACTGATGATACTGCCATAAAATTCCTTGATATATGGATCCTCATAGTAAAGCCTTCTAGTCATCTGTTCGAACTCCCCTTAAATGCACGATAAATCAAAAGGGCTGAGTTGGTTTTCAGCCCTTTGATAACATCTATGGAATCTTTATTCTAATTCGGTTAAAAATTTTTCTCCCTGATCCGGCTGTAATAATCAATAATATTCCGGTCATATTCCTCTTCCATCAGCTTTGATGTCAGCATAAAATCCGCAGAAGCCTGGGTCATCGCCACAGGAATGTCATACATGACAGCTATTCTCAGAAGGGCTTTGACGTCAGGATCGTGGGGTTGAGACGTCAGCGGATCCCAGAAAAAGATCATAAAGTCAATCTCGCCATCGGATATTCGTGCGCCGATCTGCTGATCTCCTCCCAAAGGCCCGCTTTTATATGCTTTGACAGGAAGGCCTGTGTTTTCAGAAATCAGTTTGGCCGTAGTCCCGGTTCCACAAAGAAAATGCCCCTTTAATATATCCGCATTTTTTACAGTCCATTTAATCAGGTCCTGTTTCCGGTTGTCATGCGCAACCAGAGCGATATGCTTTTGTTTCCCCATTTTATATGTATCCATAGCGGTCCCCTTTACATAAAAACTTTATCAGTTTAATCATACTATTGAAATCTGGCTTTTTCAATAGGAATTATAAAAGGGAAAAGGTACTTGACGGGCCTTTTCCCTTCATCTTTCCTTCAAGGAAGATGTTTTCTATTTTTAATTCCGATCAGGCAGTTTCCATTCATTAAGATGCCTTTTGTGGCCGGTTCATGGTACTGTGCCAGTAACCATAGATAAAATACACTACAAAACCCAATGCCAGCCATACAATAAAGCGGATATGCGTAACCCTTGGTAGTACCAAAATCAGATATGAACAAAAGAGAATCGAGAGCAAAGGAGTGATCGGAACTCCGGGAACTTTAAAGGGTCTCTTCAATTCCGGTCTCTTGACCCTAAGAAAGATTACCGCCGCCGACACAATAACAAAGGCTGCCAATGTACCGATATTGGTCAATTCAGCAACCGCTGAAATCGGTGTAAATCCGGCCAGTATTGCCGTAACTATTCCAACAAGAATGGTACTCTTGCCAGGCGTACCTCGCACAGGATGAACTTCTCCAAATACTTTTGGCAGCAGTCCGTCCCTGGACATCGCAAAGAAAACTCGGGTTTGCCCAAACAACATGACAAGAAGCACAGAGGTGATACCGGATACTGCCCCTACAGATACCAGCGCAGAACCCCAGTTAATCCCTACTTGTGCCAGAGCATAAGCTACCGGGGCAGAAGTATCCATAAACTTCAAGTATGGAACCATACCTGTCAATATTGCTGAAACAATAATGTACAATGCCGTACAAATCACCAGGGACCCGATAATCCCTCTTGGAAGATCCTTCTGAGGATTTTTAACCTCTTCCGCAGCAGTAGATACCGCATCAAATCCGATATAAGCAAAGAAAATGATCGCCGCGCCCTGAAATACGCCACTCCATCCATAAGGCATAAAAGGCTGCCAGTTTGCAGGATTTATATGAAAGACTCCGATAAGGATAAACAAAAGAACAACTGCGATTTTAATTCCAACGATGATATTGTTCAGACGCGCGCTTTCCTTAACGCCAAGGATGAGCAGCCAGGAAATCAGAAACACAATGAGGATAGCGGGAAGATTGATCATCCCTCCCTGCACGCCGGGAGCATTGATTAAAAAGGCCGGCAGATGAATTCCTGCTGAATTCAGCAGACTGACAATATAGCCGGACCACCCTATGGCGACTGCAGCATTGGCAACGGTATATTCAAGAATCAGATCCCAGCCGATGATCCATGCCCAGATCTCTCCCAGGGCTGCATACCCATAAGTATAAGCGCTTCCTGCAACCGGCACCATTGCCGCAAACTCCGCATAACAAAGCCCTGCAAAAATACAGGCGAGGCCTGAAATAATAAAGGAAATCACAAGAGCCGGTCCGGAGTATTTTGCTGCGGCCACCCCTGTGAGAACAAAAATTCCTGTTCCAATAACGGCCCCTACCCCCAGCATAGTCAATTCAAAGGAACCAAGGGCCTTTTTCAGCGAGGCTTTTCCCTCACCCTCACCGGTGGATTCTCTAATTAACTGATCGATGGATTTGGTTCTGAAAATATTCGCCATTGCTATAACGCTCCAATCCAAACAAAATGGTTCGTAATAATTTTTATGTTGTCCAGCCTTTGATTTTTATATTCTTTCCTGCGCTCCCATCGGCATTGAATTATTTTTTTATTCCTTGGTCTCAGTAATTTCTAGCGGTCAGCCTTCTCCATAAAATCAAACTAATTTTTTAAAGCCTATTGACATTGGTTAAATCATCCATTAATATGAAACTGTATTAACTGTATTATTATTTGTAATACAGATAGGAGGCTCTTATGTTCCAGCTTGATTTTATGGATCGAAGCCCTTTGTACGAGCAAATCAAGGAGAAAATGAAAGCGTTGATCATCAGCGGAGTTCTGAAGGCAAACGAACGGATTCCTTCCGTGCGTGAGCTGGCCCAATCCCTGACCATCAACCCCAATACCATTCAAAAGGCCTATAAAGACCTGGAATTGGAAGGCTTTATTTATTCCATTCGTGCCAAGGGTAACTTTGTAACACCTCTGGAAAACACCGTCAATCTGGCCAGAAAGGACGAGTTGATGCGTGAGTTGAAGAAAAACATAGCAGAACTGATGTATTTGCAGGTTTCCAGAGAGGAGTTTTTATCCTGCATTGATAATATTTTCGGTAAAAAGGAGGTCCAATCGGATGATTGAAGTCAAAAACTTGAGGAAAAGCTTTGGAAGATTCAAAGCCCTGGATAATCTGAATATCCATGTGAAAGAAGCATCCGTTTACGGTCTGTTGGGTCCAAACGGCGCAGGTAAGACAACTTTGATCAAGCATCTTGTCGGAATATACCGTCAGGATGCAGGAACAGTGCTTATCTCCGGAAAACCCATAGATAATCACTCAGAATTGAAATCTTCCATTGTTTATATCCCGGATGAGCTTTATTTCTTCCCGCAGTACAGTATTGATGAAACGGCCAGGTTCTATGCGAGCATTTATTCAAACTGGAATTGGGAAAGATATGAGCTTCTAAAGCAGGTATTCCCCATTGAAACGAAGCGAAGAGTTACCCGCTTATCCAAAGGGATGCAGAAACAGGTAGCTTTCTGGCTGGGAATCTGTATGATGCCCAAAATCATGATTCTGGATGAACCTGTAGACGGTTTGGATCCGGTTATGAGAAAGAAGGTATGGAACCTGATCCTCCAGGATGTTGCTGAGCGGCAGACAACCGTACTGGTTTCTTCCCACAACCTCCGAGAGCTTGAAGATGTCTGCGACCATGTAGGAATCCTCCACCATGGAAAGATCGTTGTTGAACGGGAGCTGGACAATATGAAGTCGGATATTCACAAGCTCCAGGTCGCCTTTGCACGGGAAATCCCGGAGAATTTTGCTCAGGATATGGAAATCCTGCATCGTACTCAAAACGGAAGTGTTATCCTGCTGATAGCCAGAGGATCAAAAGAACACCTGGTGTCCAAGGTGCAGAAGTCAAACCCTGTGATCCTGGATATTCTGCCGCTGACACTGGAGGAAATTTTCATCTATGAATTGGGGGGAATGGGTTATGAAGTTCAAAACATCCTTATTTAGTTCAGGATTAATAAAAAGCGACGTAAAGCGTTTTTGGTGGATCAGCGCCTTATACACCGTCATCTTGTTTTTTGTGTATCCTTTTCACCTGATGATGCAGGATCCCAAACTATTGGATCAGTGGAGAAGAGATGACATTTTTAGAAGCACCCGTCTTTCTTCCGGCATAAGTGAGCTTCAGATTATTTTGATCTGCATTGTTCCCGTGCTGCTGGCAGTACTTCTTTTCAGGTATATGCAGGTCAGCAAATCTGCGGCGATGATGCACAGCCTCCCCTTTGAAAGGAAAACGCTCTATTTCAGTCATAGTGCCATAGGTCTCGTTCTTCTAACGCTCCCTGTCCTTTTGAATGGAATCGTACTTTTTCTGCTGCAGTCAGTTACATATTTGAATACGGTTTTCACACCAGCGGATATTCTCATTTGGATTGGGCTTACCCTGCTTTTCAATACATTGTTCTTTTCTTTTGCGATCTTTGTGGGTATGTTTACAGGGAACTCCATTGCACAGATTGCCTTCACCTATATCCTTCACGTACTTCCTTCCGGAATATCCATATTGCTGGATTATAACATGACCTACCTGCTTCACGGCTTCGGAAGAGACAGAAACTATACATTTTTTATGGATACTCTTCCGATCTTTGTTCTGACCGATTTAAAGATTGATTCCCTAGGATTTACTATCGCTCACATTATTACATACATACTATTAACAGTATTCTTTTTCGCTGCTGCAATGTTTGTATACGAGAAGCGGAAACTCGAGTCCGCAAGTGATATTATCTCCTTTGAGGTCATCCGCCCGGTTTTCAAATACGGTGTCACCTTTTGCGGTATGATCTTGGGAGGCGTCTACTTCTCTGAGATTTCAAAAGGCTCTATTCCAATTATCCTGTTAGGCTATGTATTATGCTCATTTTTCAGTTATTTCATCGCAGAAATGCTGATCCAGAAGTCTTTCCTGGTATGGAATGCTTACAAGGGTTTTTTGGTGTATTCGACTATTTTGGCGTTCGTACTGTCGGGTTTCTTTATGGACGTTACAGGTTTTGTCCATCGTGCCCCGGATGCAGATCAAGTACAGAGGGTTTATTTCGGGCAGGATATGTTTTTATGGAATCATATTGAAAACAAAACGGATGTAAAAGAAATTGAAATGAAATTCGATAACACGGGTTTCTTTGAAAGCCAGGAAAATATCCAAAATATCTTGCTGCTGCACCAACAGCTTGCCAAAACCCCCTCCGTCAAGGAAGGTTCCTTAAAATACATCATCTATACGCTTAAAAACGGGGAGCATTTGATTCGTCAGTATCCTGTGGACGAAAAACGATACAGCGTCTATCTAAAACCCATTTACGAGTCGAAGGAGTACAAGGAATCCAGGTTTCCTGTTTTGACACAAGATATCAATAAAATTAAGTTTGTGGAAATCAGTGATTCACGGAATCCCAAAAAACCTTTGATTCTATCCGGCAGCAGTGAAATCAAGGAATTTACGGATCAGCTCAGGCTGGATCTTGCCGGGGTAACCTTTGAAAATCTCATGATGATGGATTCAAGAGAGTATATCTTTGCAAACATCACAGATACCGACGGGAAAGTCCTTCAATACTCGTTGCGTACAAACTATGCCAGGGTCTTTCAATGGTTGAAGGCAAAGGGGCATTATGAAAACGTTGTGTTGATGCCTAAGGATATCGAATCCGTGGTTCTTGAGAGAAACCTGTCACCGGCAGAAATACGAGCCGGAAGAGATAAGAAAGAACCAGTTCAGCCAAAAAGGATTGAAGTCAAAGACACTAAAGTTATTGAAGAGCTTCTGATCTTGTGCTCTACAGGAAATTACCGCAACAACACAGGCTATTCTGAGTACATCAACGTTGGTTTTAATATTAAAACCAGCATCGGGAGCAACTATTTCAGTGATCAGATCTATCGAGATACGCCGGTATCCGACGGATTAAAAAAGTATATCCAACAACTAGATAAGTAAACTGCAGCAGAGAAGGAGGATACAGATATCCTCCTTCTCTCAGGCTGTTGACAAAGAAAATATGTCAGCAGCCTTTTTCATGTAATTGCCAAGGGAAAAATAATGCAATGTATAGTAAAATATACCCCTAAGGGGGGGTATCAATGCTTAAAGAGAACAAATACGACTTAACTGGTTTTG
>JAOAAU010000078.1 GCA_026418695.1 Clostridia bacterium | reverse complement strand
CTTGCTTCAAAATAGTGACGCATCTTTGAATGTTTTGTCTATACTATTATTGATAAAATATTGCGGATTTATTCAAGCACCTATTTTAAGCAAAGAAGTAAAGGAAAATTTCTTGAAATTTTCTATAAATAAACACAAATTTTGAATTCCTTCAATATCATATTTTAAGAGCCTGCGTCGGCAGTATAACGTTGCAGGTGTTTACATTGATTCATGTTTTTGATAGAATACTATATGCAGCGCACAAAAGCTTTTATATTCTTGGCTGTTTGCGCCTGTATTGCATTGGATGATATTCATACATTTAAAAATGATGACTGGGTAGAGTAGTTTTTCCGAACTGAAAGAGAGAGGCTGTCAGCGGCTGAAAGCAGCCTTCAGATTGCAGGTCAAATGAAGTGCACCCATGAGTTTGAAGATTGAAACTAGTAGATCTTTACGGAGACGCTCCGTTATGCGAATAAGATGGTTTTAGCCAAGTTAGAGTGGAACCGCGATTAAGCCCCGCCTCTACAGTTTTTAGTGTAGAGATGGGGTTTTTATTTTATCTTTGAGTCGCGCGCCAAGTTTATTCGAACTTTAATCAGGGTATGGATTATTGGAACTGCATATATATTTAACAATAATAGTTTAGGAATCGTTAGACATAAAGGTTTTCAACAAAAGAAAAATCAGGCAAATTGCGAATCAATCGGGATGGCATTGTTGGATTAGAGTAAAGGGGATGATTTTATCAAACTGAATCAATGGCTTAACGAAGAGATGCCTCAAGTGGCACAGTCTTTGGAGGAAATCAATCATAAACACTTTTTTAATGACAAAACCATTGGCCTGGCAGGAAAAGAAAGCGTGTACAAGATTCTTCAGAATCTTCGCTCCGCACTTTTTCCGGGGGTATACGAAAAATTCCCCATTGACGAGTCCAGGGTAAATATTTTTATTGGGAATAATATTCGTATGGCGGCTGTAGAGCTCAGCAACCTCATAGAGAAAGCGCTTGTGGATGTTTGTGAAATTCACGAGAAGGAAAAGGCACACAAAAAGTGTACAAAATGCAGGGATAAGGCCAATGACATTACCATTGACCTGATTAAAAACCTTCCTCAGATCAGGGAGCAGCTGCACAAGGATATCCAGGCTGCTTTTGACGGAGACCCTGCGGCGCTTACTAAAGAGGAGATTCTGCTCAGCTATCCGTCCATTGATGCGATCAGCATATACAGGCTGGCGCATGTGCTGTACCTCCATGAGGTGCCGATTATTCCGAGGATCATGTCTGAGTTTGCGCATCAGCAGACCGGAATCGATATTCATCCCGGGGCAACCATCGGAGATTACTTCTTCATTGATCATGGCACAGGCGTGGTGATCGGAGAGACTTGTACCATCGGCAGACATGTGAAGATTTATCAGGGTGTGACCCTCGGTGCAAAGAGCTTCCCTCTGGATGAGTTCGGAAAACCGATCAAAGGAGTGAAGCGCCATCCGGATATTGAGGACAATGTAGTGATTTATGCAGGAGCGACCATCCTGGGAGGAGATACGGTGATCGGACACGACTCGGTCATCGGGGGGAATGTCTGGCTTACCCATACGGTGCCGCCGTATTCAAAGGTGTATAACGCTCAGCCGTCACCGCTGATCAAGCAGGAAATGCCGGAATAATATATATCATGATATCGGATAATTATTTATATAATGTAGGTAACAACATAGGTAATGATGTAGGGGCGGACGCCTCTGTCCGCCCGCTATATACGATGGGGAGAAAGAAGTTATGATTGATTTCCCGCAAAGAAAACAATTAAGGTTAAAAGAATATGATTATTCATTGCCAGGAACGTATTTTGTGACGATTTGCGCAATAGAGCGTTTGAGTTTATTTGGGGAGATTGTTGAGACAGGCGGTAATATTAATCAAAGGCGAATTCAACCTAGTGAAATTGGAAAGATCGTAAGCGAATGTTGGAATAATATTAATATCAATACTGATTGTGTAAAGACCGATGCTTTTTGTTTAATGCCAAACCATATCCATGGAATTATTCAGATTTATGAAGCGGGCGGACAGAGGCGTCCGCCCCTACAAAAGATTATTCAGGGGTTTAAATCTGTATCAACAAGAAGGTGCTTCAAATATGACTGCAAAAATATTTGGCAGCGGGGATATTACGAACACATAATAAATAGTGATCATGAACTTCAAAATGTCAGGCAATATATCATTCATAATGCTAACAATTGGAGAGAAGATCAATACTTTGCTTCATAATTAGAAAGTTAATATAATAGGTTTTTGGAAGGAGCATAATTCAAATGAAAATCTACAATACACTGACTAGAAAAAAGGAAGAATTCAAGCCTGTAGACCCGAACGAGGTCAAGATGTACTCCTGCGGCCCGACGGTATACAACTATTTCCATATTGGAAACGCCAGACCCTTTATCATCTTTGATACACTGAGAAGGTATCTCGAGTACAGGGGATATAATGTGAAGTTTGTTCAGAACTTTACGGATATCGATGACAAAATGATCAAGCGTGCCAATGAAGAAGGGATTACCGTTCAGGAACTGGCAGACCGGTTCATTCAGGAGTATTTCAAGGATGCCAAAGGGCTTGGCATAAAGGAAGCTTCCGTGCATCCGAGAGCCACTGAAAATATTGATGCAATCATCGATATCATTAAGAAGCTTGAAGAAAAAGGCCATGCCTATGCTGTAAATGGGGATGTTTACTTTAACACGAAAAGTTTTGAGCCTTATGGAAAACTCTCTCACCAAAGCCTCGAAGACTTGGAGCTCGGATCAAGAATCGATGTGGATGATAGAAAGAAAGATCCAATGGACTTTGCTCTCTGGAAGGCTCAAAAACCAGGAGAACCTGCGTGGGACAGCCCATGGGGAAAAGGGAGACCGGGATGGCATATCGAATGTTCGGCCATGTCCATGAGATACCTTGGTGAAACCATTGATATTCACAGCGGCGGACAAGACCTGATTTTCCCGCACCATGAGAATGAAGTTGCCCAGAGTGAAGCTGCAACAGGGAAACCTTTTGCGAACTACTGGATGCACAACGGATTTATCAATGTGAACAATGAAAAGATGTCTAAATCCGCAGGGAATTTCTTTACCGTCAGGGACATCGTTGAGAAGTTTGATTATGAGGTGATCCGGTTCTTTATGCTTTCAGCGCATTACAGAAGCCCGATCAACTTCAGTGCCGAACTGCTGGAACAGGCGAAAAACGGACTTGAAAGGATCTACAACTGCCTGGACAATCTGACCTATCTCAAAGAGCATGCGGGCAGCGCACAGATGACAGGTCAGGAATCCGAACTGGTGAAAAAACTGGGCGAGATGAAGCAGAAGTTCAACGATGCGATGGATGACGATCTGAACACAGCGGATGCCATCGCTGCGATCTTTGATATCGTTAAAGAGGTGAACTCCAATGTTACAACTTCTTCAAACCCTTCCGTTGAAGTGATAGATTACTGCTATTCCCTCATCAGGGAACTTGGCGGTGTATTGGGAATTGCTCAAAAGGAAAAGAGCAATTCACTGGATGCGGAAGTCGAAGACCTGATCAACCAGAGACAGCAGGCCAGAAAGGATAAGAACTGGAAGGCTGCAGACGAGATCAGGGATAAGCTGAAAGCGATGGGAATTGTACTGGAAGATACCCCCCAGGGAGTTAAGTGGAAGAAGGTTTAAATCATAATCCGGAAGAGACTGATATACTCAGTCTCTTCTTTTGTCTTTTACTACAATGTTTCTGCGGCAAAAGGCAAAGAAGTATTATTTTAATGGCAGGAGTCGAAGAACCTGCAGTATTTTAACGGGAACTGCATGTAATAATTTGGCGTGTTGATTACTATTTGCTAAAAAGATAAAATAATGTTAAGGTCAAGCTGTTTCGGTAGATCGGTTTTAAAGCAGGAAGATATACATTGTAAAGGGGAACCCTATGAGATTACGAACAAAGATCATGCTTTCTATTGTCAGCTTTATTCTGCTGTTTTCAGTTCAGTATTCCTTTGCGGCAGAAGCCAGAAAGGATACAACCATAACATTAAACTTGAATCAAACTTCCATGAAAGTGGTGAAGGATGGCGTGACTTCTACCTTTACCATGGATGTTCCTGCAAAAGCTCCAAGAGGGACAACCCTGGTCCCTGTCCGTGCTGTTTTGGAACCTTTTAATGCAGTTTTGAATTATGATGCAGCCCGCAGACAAGTACATATTACCAAGGACGGCACCACCATCGTCCTAACCATTGATTCCAAAGTTGCAGTAGTCAACGGCAAGCAAACGACGCTTTTAGAGCCTGCAACTCTTGAAAATAACAGAACGCTGGTGCCTTTGCGTTTCATATCCGAGAGCCTGGGGTACGCTGTCGGCTGGGAAGCTGAAACCAAGACAATTACGATCAGCAACAACGGGGTCGTTGGAGGAAGCAATACTGCAAGCAATGAGCCGGCAGAAAAGAAGACAGAACTTTACTACGCCATAAAAAAAGGAATGGAAGAATACCGCAGTGAAATTGACGTATCTGCGTATGTTCAAAAGACAACTTCCACCGATGACGTTTTTAAGGTCTACCTGGATGTTCTCAATGAGAATCCGGAAATATTCTATTGTATCGGCAAATTCAAGTACGGCAGCGGCGGAAAGGTGTATCCTGAATATGCCGTATCCAAAGAGCAGATACCCGGGATGAAATCTGCCTTCAATACAAGAGTCGATAATATAATGAAGGAAGTCATTAAGCCGGGAATGTCGGACTTCCAGAAGGAAGCGGCAATCCATGACTATATCATCCATAACGTCCGGTATGACTATGAGAATCTAAGCAAGGGAAATGAAATCTGGTACAATTATTCAGCCTACGGCGCTATCGTGAATCGCTCCGGGGTCTGTGAAAGCTATGCAAAAGCGATGAAGCTGCTGGCAGGAAAGGCAGGACTGTACTGCAAAGTGATCACCGGCAAAGCAGAGAATTCGGGAGGTTGGGGTCCGCATGCGTGGAATATCATCAGGATCAACGGGAAGTATTATCATGTGGATGTTACTTTTGACGATCCCATATCCGGCGAAGGGGATACGTTGAGTTACAGTTATTTGAACCTGACAGACGCTCAGATTTCCATCGATCACTCCTGGGAGTCAAAGGACAAGTATCCGAAGTGTGAATCCACGGAATTTAATTATTATGTAGTTAATAATTTGTATGCCAATAATTATGATGAGTTTTACAGTAAGCTCAGTTCTGCAATCAAGGAAGGTAAAAAGGAAGTCAGTATCAAGGTATCAAACTATGACAGCCGCCAGTATGATATTGCTTCTGCATTTAAGAAAATCGGGGAGAGCAATTCGTATCGATCGTACAAATACTATTACAGCGTGGATGACAAGCATGGAATCATTAGTATCACCGGCATTGAATTTCGGAAATAGCGATTGGGTTGCCGGTATCCGTTTTTTACAAAGTGAGATGAAACTTAGAAATAGACTTGAATTTCAGATGTTTTTCGAAACCTTCCCTTTGCACACGGGGGAAGGTTTTTATGTTCCACGGCTTCTTTTCCGCCTCAGCCTGTGTTAAAAATGAAAGTTAACATCTTTTATTGAAAACAAAGTTATGTCAATCAAACCGTCTGTTCGGATTTTGGCAAACTGCATTAAATAGAATACACTGGGAAGCAACATTCCGTAAACAAATAATGAAGGATCGTATCATGGCTACAAATTGTTGATGAAGGGCGAAGATTATGTCGAAAAACAGTACCTTGTTGTAGTTTATTTACATAAATCACCCAATATGGTAGGCTTTTTATGCTTGGACCATTCTATTTTGTACCCTTATATAATACAAATCAATAAAATAACAACGTTAACCATTTAAATAAATAAAAACGGATGAAGTTTATTCAAGGATGAATGAGGTGAACGTGATATGAAGGTTCTTGTTGTAGATGATATTTTGTATTCCAGAAAACTGCTTTCCAGCAAATTGGAAGCCCTTGGCCATGAAGTGATTGAGGCGGGGGACGGAGAGGAAGCGGTACGGAAAAGCAAAAGTGAAAACCCGGATGTTGTATTTATGGATGTGGTGATGCCGAAGATGGATGGTATAACAGCGACCAAAATTATTAAAAATAGTACTGGAAGCAAGATCATCATGTGTTCAGCGGTAAACGATAAGAACCATATCATAGAAGCGATCAAAGCCGGAGCGGTGGACTACATCTCCAAACCGCTGAATGATATCAGGATTGCAGATGCCATCCGCAGGTTATAATCATGTTTACATGAGTTGGTAAGTGCTATATAATTATGAGCATAACTGCGATGATTGCAAATTTGTAAAGTAAGGTCGTATTAAGCGGATGTCAGAGGACTTTTTAAGTAAGATCACGAATGAGTTTGATTTTGATGTAAAGAACATCCACCTGTTTTCCCCGTTGGTGCTCGCGTATGTGGGCGATGCGGTGTATGAGGTGTATGTCAGGACGCTGCTGGTTTGCGGGGAAAGCGCCCCGGTACATAAGCTGCACAAAAGATCGATCAGCTTTGTGAAAGCCAAATCCCAATCCGATATCCTTCATCGGATCATGGAAAGCTTGGACCATGAAGAACAGGAAATCGTACGGAGAGGCAGAAACGCCAAGTCGGGCACCATCCCGAAGAATGCGGACGTGACGGAATACAAGCATGCGACAGCATTTGAAACATTGATCGGCTATTTGTATCTTAAGAAGGATTTTGACCGGCTGATGCAGATATTAAAAATGGCGGTAGCAGACATTAAGATTCAGGATGGAAAGTCCTGAATTTTTTGATGTTTTTCATGATAAAGTCAAGTCACGATAAGCATGGCCCCACATCAGTTTTGGTGGTATAATTTTATGGGGAATGCAGAATTTATTACAGAATATTTTTAAGAAAAGAGATGGTTGTATGCGGCAGGACAAGGACAGAAGAACCAATGAAACCAGGGAGAACAGAGACAATAGAGAAAATAGAGACAACAGGGACAACAGGAAGCAAAAGGAGTTCAAGATCGAATTCCGGATGCAGGACTTCATGAATTCGGACCTGGACAAACTGGAAGGAAGAAACCCGGTTTTTGAAGCGCTGCGGTCCGGCAGATCCATTAACAAGGTACTGATTTCCAAAGGGGATCGGGAAGGTTCCATCCGACAGATCGTTGCCTTAGCCAGAGAAAAGGGGATCGTCGTACAGGAAGTGGAAAAATCCGTTCTGGACAACATGTCCTCTACCCATGCACATCAAGGCGTTATTGCTTATGCAGCAGTCAAGGAATACGTAGAGATTGAAGATATATTGAAATTGGCAGAGGACAGGGGAGAACCCCCATTTATCATCATTCTGGATGAGATTAATGATGCCCACAACCTGGGTTCCATTATGAGAACTGCAAATGCTGTGGGCGCTCACGGAATTGTTATTCCCAAAAGGAGAGCGGTAGGGCTGACTTCAACGGTTGCCAAGGCATCTGCCGGAGCCATCGAATATGTTCCTGTAGCCAGGGTTACGAATATTGCCCAGACCATTGAGTCCCTGAAGAAAAGCAATGTTTGGGTCGTCGGCACCGATGCCACCGGAGAAAAATCCTTCTTTAAAAGCGACCTGAAAGGACCGATTGCGCTTGTCATCGGCAGCGAAGGGGAAGGGATGGGAAAATTGGTCCGTGAAAAGTGTGATTTTGTGGTCAACATTCCGATGAAGGGGCAAATATCTTCATTGAACGCATCTGTGGCAGCGGCCGTAGTCATGTATGAAATACTTAAACAAAGGACTAAGTAAACAATTATATAGAACGATTCGTTTACAAGTCTTCGAGCTAGGATATCGTGAGGGGTGCTATAAGAAATAAATACCATTGTCTCCCGATTGGACCCGGAATTATTTGAGAAGCTTGACAATATCCGAAAGGTCAAGTTTTAGCTTGACACCAAAGTATGCGTTACGTATAATTATTAGTGCGTATACTTATGTGTTGGCGCGAATATTTATATTATTTATAGAGATATAATCGATCTGGCGGATCATAATCTAAAAGGGTTTGAAAGCCGGACATTCTTATATTGGGGCGATTTTGTGAGGGGGCGTTAGTTTGGAGCTGAATGCGCGGGCCGAAGTACCAGCTGCTTTTAGTACGATGCTTGATGAAGAAGTAATTGAAGAAGCAAAATCAGGCAATAATAGAGCCCTCGAGTATTTGATCAACAAATACAAAAGTTTTGTTAGAGCTAAAGCAAGAACATATTTTCTAATTGGTGCAGATCGGGAAGATATCATACAGGAAGGTATGATCGGACTCTATAAAGCGATTCGGGACTACAGAGAGGACAAACTCTCTTCATTTCGTGCGTTTGCCGAGCTTTGCATCACCAGACAGATCATCACCGCCATCAAGACAGCCACCAGACAAAAACACATCCCTTTGAACTCCTATGTTTCTTTGAACAAGCCTATTTTTGATGAAGAATCAGATCGTACCCTCATGGATGTGATCAGTGAGGAAAGTATTTCCGATCCTGAGGAAATGCTTATCAACAGGGAAGAGTTCAACGGAATTGAATCCAAGATCGGGGAACTCCTCAGCGGCCTTGAGTGGGAGGTTTTATCACTCTACCTTCAAGGGAAATCCTATCAGGAAATCGCCGAAGAGTTGGACAGGCATGTCAAATCCATTGATAATGCGCTACAAAGAGTAAAACGTAAATTGGAGAAATTTCTTGAAGAAGGTAAGGTCTAATCTGAGAAATTGGGAATATTATACACTAGACGATTACCATCATTTCTGATATAATTTCTATCGGTTTCCAAACTGAATATGCGGGTGTAGTTCAATGGCAGAACATCAGCTTCCCAAGCTGACAGCGTGGGTTCGATTCCCATCACCCGCTCCAAAAAAAAGAGATTGACAAAGAGAACGATTTATTGTATCATCTCTTTCGTGCCCTCATAGCTCAGTCGGCAGAGCGCATCCATGGTAAGGATGAGGTCACCAGTTCGA
>JAOAAU010000052.1 GCA_026418695.1 Clostridia bacterium | reverse complement strand
GCTTTACAGTTCCCTCGCAGGATGCCCATTCACTAACCGCACTCACTGTTGCTTTCTGACCAACCTTAATTTTATCAACATCTGTTTTAATAAATGGTATGGTTGCTACGATATGCCGATCTTCAATAATTTCAGCAATTTTGCTGTTGCTTCCAGTCTGATCTCCTTCTTTTGCTGATAAACCCGAAATTCTTCCATCGATCGGCGCATATACATTTAGATCCTTAATACTTTCAACGGTACTCTGTGTATTTATCTTTAATTTTTCAATCCCATTTTCAGCTTTTTGAATATTAAAAGAGAGGTCACTATCATCTATCTTATAGAGAAGGTCTCCTAGCTTTACATCCATGCCTTCTTCGAACGGAGCTTGCAAAATATTCCCTTTAACCAACGGGACGATATCATATCTGGATATGGGTTGAACGGTACCCGTGCCGGAAATGGCAACATCAATATCGCCACGAGCGACTTTCACCGTTTGTTCTTTTGAGTTGTTTTGGCTCTTTGACTTGGCTATATTGTTATACGCAAAATAACCGCCAACACATAAACCAACGACCAATATAAATATTCCGGAAATTCGAACTGCTTTGTAAGACAAGTACTTTTTAACTACACTCACGATGTTTTCCCCTCTCAAAAGTATATCTGTAGGAATAGCATTATATAGCAATATTTTATAGTGATTTTATGAACATTTTGTGAACATCAAGTGAAAAATCTATGTAAATTTAGATCACACGCACATCTGAAGGGTGAAAAAACAACACTTTATGTAATCATTAAAAATGCAAGCTTGTCCTTATGAAATAGTGTATAATATTAGGTGTGACATTGCAATATGAGGAGAATTCTTATGAATGAAGCACCAATGATTGTAAATGATTTTATCAGTTACATGGAGACCATCAAGGGAAAATCAAGAAACACTACAAAGGAATATTACTTTGACCTTAGGATGTTTCTTCGTTTTTATAAGTTACATAAAAATCTGGTAGATTCTCAAATGGAATTTGATCATATTGATGTTAAGGACATCACGATAGAACACATCAAATCGGTCACCTTAAGCGACCTGTATTCGTATATGTCTTTTGTAAGCCGTGAGCGGGATAATAATGCAAGCTCCAGAGCCAGAAAAGTAGCCAGTCTTAAATCCTTTTTCAATTATTTGACCAACAAGGCAAAGCTCCTGGACTACAATCCGACATCTGAACTTGAATCCCCCAAGATCATGAAAAGGCTCCCTAAATACCTTAATATTGAGGAAAGTAAAAAGTTATTGAGTGCCGTGGAGGGGGATCACAAGGAACGGGATTATGCAATTATAACGCTTTTCTTAAACTGTGGTCTTCGATTATCCGAATTGGTCAATATCAATATCAATAAGATCAAGAATGACACTCTTACAGTCATCGGAAAAGGTGACAAGGAACGGACCATATATCTGAACAATGCATGCAAGAAAGCAATTCAGGCATATCTAAAAGTACGCCCTGTAAACAATGTTAAAGATAAAAATGCTCTTTTCCTCAGTGAACGGAAGCAAAGAATCAGTAATAAAACCGTACAGTATATCGTTAAAAAATATATCAAGTCTGCCGGTCTTGATCCTGAGCGGTATTCTACCCATAAATTAAGACATACAGCAGCAACGCTGATGTATAAGCATGGAAAAGTTGACATCCGCGCTCTGCAGGAAATTTTGGGTCATGAGAGTATTTCCACCACAGAAATTTACACACATATCGATAATGAACAGTTGAAGAAGGCTGTGGACAGCAATCCTCTGGCTAATATCGACGACGATGTTTGACAATCCTTTAGATGCTATTATATAATTTAATGGTATATCTTAACAAGAATGTGCCCAAGATTCGGAGGATATCCTATCTGTGTGGCACTTTATTCATGGGGTAAAATGTATGAACCTTAGAAAATTCTATTTAATATCCAGTTTAATCATCTCGATATTTCTTTTTATCATCGGGATTGGAATCTTATCCTATTTGGGACGAGATACGGCATCTGCAAGCACAGAAACCACTAAATATCTTGATAAAATTTTTGATCCTTTTATTGAGAAAAAAGACCCCATCAACATCCTTCTTCTTGGTGCTGACAAGTCATCAGGAAATACCGATACCATCATGCTGGTCAATTTTAACCAGGAAACAATGAAAATTAATGTTTTATCGATCCCTAGAGATACAAAAATTTATGTTAAAGGGTCCAGTCTTCCCAAAATAAACTCCGCATATGGTGCTGGCGGTGAAAAGCTGGCCGTTGATACTGTTAGTAAGCTTCTAACTGTTCCAATAAAATACTATGTATATATTAACACTGCCTCTTTCAGGAAAATAATAGACATTTTGGGTGGCGTCGATTATAATGTGCCTGTAAACATGGATTATGATGACCCCACCCAGGATCTTCATATCCACCTGAAAAAAGGTCCTCAACATTTAGACGGAAAAAAAGCTGAACAATTTATGCGGTTTAGAAATGCCTCTCATGCTAATAGTGAAATACTAAAGTATTATGATGGAAGCGATTTAAAGAGAATTGAGGCACAGCAGAATTTTATTAAAGAAGTTATACGCCAAAAAACAAATGTGCTTTATATTACAAAATTAAACAGCCTCCTTCAGACCATTTACAGCAATCTGGAAACCAATATGAACATGGATGATGCATTAAAGCTTGCTCAGAATTTCATCAAATTGAAGGTTGAAGACGTTAGCATGTTTAAACTACCAGGTAAAGCAAAGGACGAACCTTCCGGATCCTATGTGATCTCGTACTTTATCCATGATAGTACACAAACCAGTGAAATGGTCAAGAAGTATTTTTATTCCCAAAGTGAATATGCAGGAGGGGTAAAAAGTAAAATTGACAGTAAGGATCATCAAATTCCTTCTGATACAGCAAAACCTAAGAAAACCCCTTCAACATCTACCGAAAAGAAGGATGATCTCACAAAGAACAATCCTTCCAATAATGAAACAGGCATTAAAGGAACCAATAAACCGGCACCCTAAGGAGAATCTTCATGTTTGAGTTTATCGAAAGTATTCTAAAAGTCATTATCGAAATTATTAATTCATTAGGCTATTGGGGAATCGGCGGAGGAATGCTGATCGAAAGCGCTTGTATTCCTCTCCCCAGCGAAGTTGTCCTGCCCCTAGCAGGTAACATGGTCGCAAGCGGTAAATTAACCTTGCTCGGCGCCAACATTGCTGTCGCTGTGGGCAGCATGATCGGTTCTTTTTTAGCTTATGCTGTTGGGTACTGGGGTGGGCGCCCTTTTATTCTTAAATACGGCAAATACTTTTTCGTTTCGGAAGAGCACTTTTATCTAGCGGAAAAAACTTTTAACAAGTATGGCGTTGCTGCTGTATTTTTTGGCAGACTTCTGCCGGTCATTCGTACCTTTATTTCTCTTCCGGCCGGTATCGCAAAAATGGATATTAAAAAGTTCACCATCTATTCCTTGATTGGAATGATCCCCTGGAATTTTATGCTGATTTATCTTGGGTATGCTTTTGGGCAGCGATACGAAACTGTTATCCGACCCATATTCAAAAAATTTGAATACGGAGTGATCGGAATTATAGTTTTGATCATTTTGGCATTTTGTTTTAAATTCTTCTTTAAAAAGAAAAAAACTGCTCACAATAAATAGTAATTCTTAAATGAAACACCGTCTTTCGTTCATAAGGGTCAATCAAAAAAAAGGATATCACGCTTCAATGATATCCTTTTCTTATTCTTCAAATTTCCTGTTTCAAAACAAAAACCTTATTCATTTCTCTCCAACCAATGGATGAATCCATAGGGGCTGTCAAAATACTGGTCTGGATCACACTTGATGTTGTTCCTGTTCCCCGTAGATGACCATAGAGCCAAAATTAATAATGTTCCTGCTGCTTTACTGGCAAGAACATCTACATCAAAGTCTCCTACATATGCGCTTTCGTTGCTGGATACTTTCAATTTGTCCAGCGTCAAAAGGATGCCTTCTGGGTCCGGTTTTGGCTTCTTGGTATGATCCCCTGCAAGGATTTCATCAAAGTATTGTTTTACATCAAGCTTTTCAAGAATGATATGCGTGACCCGTTGACTCCTTCCGGTAAACAACCCGACCTTGATGTTTTTTGATTTCAAGTATTTTAGCAATTCCTTGATCCCATCCATAGGCTTAACAAAACTTTCGAAATGGGTACTGAAATGCTGAACATACTTCTCAGCTGCAATTTCTTTATTATCATTATCAACCAAGGTCCTGATGATTTCTGTGTCAATAGGACCGAATTTTGCCAGGATTTCTTCATCGGAAAGCTCTGCGTTTGTTAGCTCCTTTGTTACTTCTTTTAACGAAAACACTGTCAATGGAATTGTATCTGCAATGGTTCCATCAAGATCAAATATAACCGCTTTCAAGTTCATTCACTGCTCCTCATCTTATCTCTAGAATAAATTCTTCAGTTTTATGCGTGTTCATAAAAGAGTTTATACGCTTTATAACTGATAAATATATCAATTTTGCTTGTTACCTCAAAAGGTGAGTGCATGGAAAGGATTGCCACGCCGCAGTCGATAACCTCCACGCCCATGTTTGCAAGGTATAGTGCGATGGTTCCTCCTCCGCCCTGATCTACTTTCCCAAGTTCAGCGGATTGCCATAGAATTCCGTGTTCATTAAACAGCTTCCGAAGCTCACCAACAAACTCAGCATTGGCATCACTTCCTCCAACCTTTCCGCGGACACCGGTATACTTTTGCATCACCAAGCCTTTTCCCAGGAAAGATGCATTTCTTTTATCCTGAACCCCCTCATAGTTGGGGTCAACGCCCGGATTAACATCTGCCGACAGCATCTTGGAATTGTTTAAACATCTGCGAAGCATGATATCAGTATATTTCTCACTGCTGAGATCGCAAAGATCAGCAACAAAATTCTCAAAAAGTACGGACTCCGCACCGGTGTTTCCCACGCTTCCGATTTCTTCTTTATCCGTTAAGACACATATGGATGTTTTTTGTACATTCTGAAGCTCGAGAATGGCTTTTAACGCTGCATATGCACACACTCTGTCATCTTGGCCGTAAGCGCCTACCAAGCCCCTGTCGAGACCAACATCCTTGGCTTTAAAAGCAGGAACGATTTCGAGTTCCGCTGAGACAAAATCTTCTTCAACAATCCCATATTTCTGACTCAATAGATTTAAAACATTTAACTTCACTTTTCTTTTCACTTTTTCATCATCGTAAGGAATGGATCCAAAAAGCAGGTTTAAGCCTTCGCCGGTGATGGCATCGCTCATTTTCTTCTGCATTTGATCCTGAGCCAGATGCGGAAGAAGGTCTGAGATGGTAAATACAGGATCTCCCTCATCTTCGCCTATTTTAATATTGACTTTATCACCGTTACTCTTGATCACTACACCATGAAGCGCCAAAGGAATGGCCACCCATTGATATTTTTTTATACCGCCGTAATAATGGGTTTTTAACAGAACCAATCCGGTATCCTCATAGAGAGGATTTTGCTTCAAGTCAATTCTGGGAGAATCTATATGAGCCCCTGTTATATTGACTCCCAACTCCAAAGGGTTACTTCCTATAACAGCAAGAATCATTGATTTTCCGCGATTCACCCGGTAAACTTTCATTCCAGGTACAAGTCGCTGATTCGTCTCAATAATTTCATCAAGAGATTTATATCCATTGGTTATTGCGATCTTTTCGGCTTCTTCTGCAAACTCTCTTTCCGTTTTTGCCCTATCAAGAAAGGATTTATAGCCTTCACAGAATTGAAAGGCCTCCTTCTTTTCGTCTTCCTTTGATTTTTCCCAGGCGTTCTTTGTTGTATAAATCAGTTTTTCTTCCAAAAGCTGACCTTCCGTTTTATTATCCACTGTTTCCATTGGCTACCTCCAACATCTTCATGTTTTTGCAAATACTTTCTGGGTATCCATACCAACTATTTATTATATCGTGATCATTACATTTTTTCCACCTAATTTATGTAGATAAGACCGTGTTTCATAGACTTTTCTTTCAATGATGATATTTATACCCTTTTTAAAGTGTTTTAAATGATTCTTTGCTTATTTTAAGCATAAATCCTGTGATCAATTCCATATCCCCTGAATTTGTTGAATTCAGCCTTAAATAGTGCTAATATGTTTTTGACAATTCGATTAGGAGGTACTTTATGTTTGATTGCCATCTCCACAGCAATTTCTCCGGAGACAGTCAGATGTCCGTGGATGAAGCCTGTGAAAAAGCCATAAGCTTGGGTTTAAAAGGAATTGCTTTC
Source organism: Clostridia bacterium (assembly GCA_026418695.1). Lineage (GTDB taxonomy): Bacteria > Bacillota > Clostridia > Acetivibrionales > JAFADI01 > SKW158. Next base: position 78,600 of record JAOAAU010000052.1, on the reverse strand, counting down.
ACGGATCACCTGGATTATGATTATCCCGACTACGAGGAAGTATTCATGATCAATTTTGATCAATATTCTAAATTCATGGACCAAACCAAGTTAAAATATAACCATCGATTAAAAGTACTAAAAGGCATTGAAGTTGGAATACAGCCTCATGTATTGGCTGATTCCGAACAGGTGGTTACGGGTTATGACTTTGATTTTGTTATTGGTTCGACCCACATTATTGATAAACTCGACCCCTATACCGGCAGCTATTTTGCTGGAAAAACCAAAAAGCAGTCAGATACACGGTATCTTGAGGAAGTACTTTTTGCAGTAGAAAATTTTAAGAATTATGATGTTGTTGGCCATATCGGATATATACGAAGGTATAATCAATGTGACGACAAGACGTTAAGATATGTTGACTACCACGATCTAATTGATACGATATTAAAAACCGTAATTCGTGATGGAAAAGGAATTGAAGTAAATACTTCCGGATTCAAAGGAATCCTAAATACACCGATTCCGGACTTTGATATCCTCAAACGCTATAAGGAACTGGGCGGTGAAATCATCACCCTGGGTTCAGATGCACATAGCGCTGAACACATCGCTTTGAACTTTAACTTTGTTAAAGATCAGTTAAAGCAAATCGGATTTAAAACCGTCACCTATTTCGAGAAACGCAAACCCGTATTTATAAATATTGAATAGATAAAAAACGGCTTGATTCAACAGGCCGTTTTTTATCTATAAATTTCACCTTTTTCTATGACTCCGCCGCCTACAATCAAGTCCCCATCATAGAATACGACGGACTGTCCCGGCGTGATTGCTCGCTGCGGAGCATCAAAGACTACTCTTACTTTGGAATTTTCAATCGGAAACAATTCTGCATCCGCTTCCTTTGCGGAATACCGTATTTTAGCTTTCACCCGGATTGGACTTTCAAGTTTTTCGAAGGTGATAAAATTCAGGTCATCCGCAATCAATGCATTTGAAAATACTTCTGATTCATCCCCTAAGACTACCCTATTTCGATGCACATCAATCTCTACCACATACATCGGCTTCCCTAAGGAAATTCCAAGCCCTTTCCTTTGACCAACCGTATAATGTACAATACCCTTATGTTTACCCAAGACATGACCTTTGGTATCCACAAAATCACCGGGAACAATCTCTGCATCCGTATTTTCACTGATAAACCGACCATAGTCATTATCTTCAACAAAGCATATTTCCTGGCTATCCGGCTTGGTAGCTACAAGCATATCAATTTTAGCGGCCATTTCCCTTACCTGATCCTTGGTATAATCCCCGACAGGCATTAAAATCCGGCTTAACTGCTCCTGGTTCAAATTATACAGTGCATAGGTCTGATCCTTTCTTTCGGTAACAGACTTTCTGAGAACATATCTTTTCAGGTCTTCATTGTACTCAACACGCGCATAATGTCCAGTAGCAACATAATCAATTCCCATGGAAGTTGCTTTTCTCAGCATTGCATCAAATTTGACGTAGCGGTTGCAAGCAATACAGGGATTTGGGGTCCTGCCTTTCAGGTATTCTTCTTTAAAGTAACTGATGACTTTTTCTTCGAAAACATCCTTAAAATTCAGGACATAATAAGGAATTCCAAGCTTATTGGCTACACTCCGGGCATCGTCCACCGCAGACAATGAACAACAGCCACCTTCAGTCTTCTGTCGTTCCTCTCCCATGTCCGGCCAAATCTGCATGGTCACACCGATTACATCGTAGCCCTTTTCCAATAATATAGCGGCCGCTACAGAACTATCTACGCCGCCGCTCATACCAAGCATCACACTCTTTTTTGACAACTCATCCCCACCTTATCTTGAGTTATTCTTCATCTTCATCAAAATCATGATGGTGTACGTCATCACAGCGTCTTCCACAGGCTGTACAATCATTGGATTCATCCAGCAGACCGTTTCTTCTTTTATAGTCTTCAATGGCCGCATTGATCGCCTCTTCAGCCAGATTGGAACAGTGCATTTTTGCCGGCGGAAGTCCATCCAGGGCTTCTGCCACTGCTTTATTGGTGATCTTTAATGCTTCTTCAACAGTTTTGCCTACAACAAGTTCTGTAGCCATACTGCTGGTTGCAACAGCTGCACCGCAGCCAAAGGTTTTGAATTTGGCATCTACAATGACATTATTATCAATTTTCAGATACATCTTCATGATATCGCCGCACTTAGCGTTACCAACCTGCCCAACACCATCTGCGTCTTCAATTTCTCCAACATTCCTTGGATTCATAAAATGATCCATTACTTTTTCGCTATACATTTTTATTCCCTCTTTTCACAGTTTCATATAATGGCGACATTTCTCTAAGTCTTCCTACGATCATCGGTAATACTTCCATCAGATAATCTATATCCTCATTGGTATTATCTTCACCAAAGCTTAGTCTTAAAGAACCATGAGCGATTTCGTGAGGCAAACCAATTGCAAGAAGCACATGGGATGGATCAAGAGATCCCGAGGTGCAGGCTGATCCGCTGGATGCAGCAATTCCTTTCATATCCAGCATCAACAACAGGGATTCCCCTTCAATAAATTCAAAGGAGAAATTCACATTGCCAGGCAGACGTTGATGACGGTCTCCATTCAGCTTAACAAAGGGGATGTTTTTCATCACCTCTTCGATGGTTCTTTCTCTTAAAGCCAGAAGTTTGGCATTGTATTCATTCAGTTTACCGGTAGCCAATTCAATGGCTTTTCCCAAGCCAACAATTCCTGCAACATTTTCTGTGCTTGCCCTTCTTCCTCTTTCCTGTGCTCCGCCATGAAGGAAAGAAGTGATTTTTACTCCTTTTCTTATATAGAGAGCTCCCACGCCTTTCGGTCCATAAAATTTATGACTGGAAAGAGAAAGTAAGTCAATATTCATCTCTGCGACGTTGATTGCAATATTTCCAACAGCCTGTACCGCATCTGTATGGAAATAAACGCCCTTTTCCCTTGCAATCCTGCCGATTTCAGCAATAGGCTGTATCGTTCCAATCTCGTTGTTTGCAAACATAATGGTAATCAGAATGGTATTAGGTTTGATAGCCGCCGATACCTGTTCGGGAGTAACCAATCCGTTTTCATTTACCGGTAGGTAAGTTACCTCAAATCCATCGCTCTCCAAGTACTGACAAGCATGCAGGACTGCATGGTGTTCGATGGAAGTTGTGATAATGTGATTCCCTTTGGTTTTATTGGCATAGGCAATTCCTTTAATCGCCCAGTTGTCTGCTTCTGTGCCGGAACCGGTAAAGAATATTTCCTTTGATTGTGCCCCAATGGCTTTTGCTACCCGGTCTCTAGCCTCTTCAATCGCTTTCTTGCTTTCTCTTCCGATGGAATATACAGAAGAAGCATTTCCATAGTGCTCAGTAAAATAAGGGAGCATTGCCTCTAGAACTTCCTTTTTTACCGGAGTTGTCGCGGCATGATCCATATAAATAAACTTTTCAGCCATAACTCATTGCTCCTTAAGTCGTCAGATTTGTGTTTTATTTTTGTCCATCCTATTTATTCCCTGATTCTTTGCTTTTAAACAAATTCCCAAGTAAATATGTCGGATTTATATATAGTACATATAATCGTCTTTATTATTGGCTTTTTTATACTCCGTAATCAGGTCTTCCAATGTAATAGAATCCACAACATCGTTGACGCTGTCTCTGATTTTCTTCCATATCAGCTTTGTTACGCAGCCTTCAGCTCTGTTGCATTGTGCCGGCTCTGTTTCCATAACGCAATCTACCGGCGCCAGTGAACCTTCCAGAGCACGAAGAATAGAACCAACTGTAATGCTGTCAGGACCTTGTGCCAATACATAGCCACCCTGAGAACCACGGATACTTTTTACAATTCCTGACTTTCTGAGAATGGCAAAAAGCTGTTCCAGATAGTTCTCCGATATATCCTGTCGTTCAGCGATGCTTTTTAAGGAAATCTGCCCTTCCGAATGATGAATTGCCAGATCCAGCATCGCTTTCAGGCCATAACGTCCTTTGGTTGAAAGCTTCATTCCATTTGTTCCCCCAATCCCAAGTATATTACTCGGCTTTTCGATTATAAGCTTAGCACTTTATGGAATAATTGTCAACGTTAAAAAATAAACAATTACCGTAAGAAATAGATTCAGAAACTAAAACAAGTGGCTGTAACAGCGCATCCGAAGCATTTCATCGATTTGATCAATGGATTTCCCCAGGGAATTGATCATAAGAACACCATAATTGCTCCTTTGTCCATTGACCATGGTCGGCATGTGATTCCTGGAAACGTAGGAAACCTGAAAGGAATTTCCCGCATAGACAACAGCATCAATAGGGTAATTGTAGGTTTCAATATCCACCACTTCGTGACCTTTCGCCTTTAAACCTTCTCTAATGTCTTTCAGTTCTGATTGAACAGCGACGATAATAAAAACCACCTCCAACAAAAGTATTCACTGGAGGCGGTAGAAATATACAATTAAAACCACTTATATCGAAGCGGTCAATGTTCCCACCTCTTAGGTGGCGGGTTCTAATTTGAATTCAGGCGGTAAGCGTACCTCCCGCATCGTCGAAACGCGCTGAGGAAAGAAGTTTTTCTACAAACGAAAAAATTTCTACTAATGTATTAAAAAGGTTCAATCTTTCATTTGATTGTACAAGTTGTTGAAGTCATCCGGATCCATCAGAAGGGATTTGACGGATACTTTCCTGGAGGTTTCGTTTTCATTATACTCCAGAGAAATCTCTTTGTCTGTTTTGCTTACGTTCGTTATACTTTTTGTATCCATCACCACAGGCGTAAGAAGTATTCCTGTTCGGACCGTAACGTGATTCCCTTCGAGGATCACATACTTGTTTCTTTTTCTAAAGACAATAAAGTAATACAGCATCACGACTCCTGCAACACCAAAGAAAAGAATGTTGGCAGCAGTCCCTCCGGTCAATGAAAACATAAACAGCATCAGCATTAAAACGGTGAGTACGTTTTCAATTTTTTTAGTATGAATTTTATATTCCTTTGTTTCTTTGAAAAACTTCTGGTTTTCTTCCATGGAAACCTCCGGTCACTTTCCAGTATTTTTAGTTAAACGCTCTCTATTGGCAATAAATATATCATACAATACAATTCCGATGTTTGAAACATTTTTATTTTTAGTTTTTCAGGTTCTTATGTCACCTTATCATAGAGTTCTTATTACTTTTCGAATAATGCTTCAATCTCCGTTAGATAACAGGTTTTGATTGTTGTATCAAATGCTGCCACCGAGTTATTTTCTTTTTTTGTTCGCAAATAAGAAAACCAACACGATAAAGATGTAAGCAATCACACTGAATGGAAGCATATACTGGATAAATAAAATATTTACCAGAAGTATTACAAAACCAATCAATAGAAACCAAGCAATGACTCTTCTTGCCATGATCTTCTCCTTTTTTAACTTCAATAAATCAAGATTGATTATTTATTGTTTCTAATTCTCTCCAGCCACTCTTTGATTTTTCCTTCATAGCCGTTGGCTGTAGGTTTATAATAAACTGTTCCAAGCATTTCATCCGGCAAATAGTTTTGTTTTACAATATTTCCGGGATAATCATGGGCATATTTATATCCTTTCCCATACCCAAGGTCTTTCATTCCACTGGTCACTGCGTTTCTCAGGTGCATTGGAACTTCTCCGGTCCGTTTATTCTGTACATCCTCCAGAGCCTGATTAATTGCCATGTAACTGGCATTGGACTTTGGACTGGTCGCTACCATCACCGCTGCCTGAGCTAGAATAATTCTACCTTCGGGCATTCCGATCATTCGAACAGCTTCCGCAGCTGCAACAGTTACCTGAAGAGCGTTCGGATTCGCCATCCCCACATCTTCAGACGCACAGATGATGATTCTTCTCGCTAGAAATTCAGGGTCTTCCCCTGCATAAATGGCTCTTGCAAGATAAAACACAGCCGCATCGGGGTCACTACCTCGCATGGATTTAATAAACGCACTAATATTATCGTAATGATTTTCTCCGGATTTATCGAAATTTATGGCTCTTTTCTGTACACACTCTTCAATGGTATTCAGATCAATGTGAATTTTGCCGTCGCTTTGAATCTCCGAAGTCATCACCGCAAGTTCAATGGCATTGAGAGCCATTCTGGCATCCCCGTTGCTGATATCCCCGAGATACTGAATCGCTTCTTCTTCAACCACAAGGTCAAAATTTCCCAGGCCTCGCTCCTTATCGGAGAGCGCATATCGTATCAACTGAACAATATGTTGGTTGTTCAAAGGTTTCAGCATAAAAACAGAAGATCTTGATATCAGCGCTTTGTTGACTTCAAAGTAGGGATTTTCCGTTGTAGCCCCGATCAATACAATGGTACCGTTTTCGACATATGGAAGCAGCGCATCCTGCTGAGCTTTGTTGAACCTATGGATTTCATCGATAAACAGTACGGTTTTTCCGCTTTGATTTAGAATCGGGTTCTGAGTATCTGCAACGATTCTTTTGATGTCTCCAACCCCGGCAGTAACAGCGTTCAACTTTTCAAAATTTGCTTTGGTCGTCAGTGCAATGATTCGTGCAAGAGAAGTTTTACCGGTTCCCGGAGGTCCATAAAGGATAATGGACGAAATCCTGTCCGCTTTAATCATTCGGTAGAGCATCTTATCCCTGGCAATGATGTGCTCCTGTCCGACATATTCCTCAATGGTTCTGGGGCTCATTCTATAGGCTAGAGGTTCCTTTTTCTCCATAGTCTATCGGCTTCTTTCATAATTTGTTAAAAATTTAAAATCTTCTAAAACTTGTCCTAAATGTTTCTTGGTTAGTATATTATAGCATTTACCGGTGATATTTTTCTATAGGTTTGTTTTTGTCCCATGCTGAAAATAAAGAATGAGGTGATAATAATCACCCCATTCTATGCGTCGCTTTATATCTAATATGATTAGCAGCTACCAGCAGGATTATCCCTTTGGAACAAAGGAGTCGAAAATATCCTGGAGTTCCTTCAGATTGTTTTCTGTGGAATAAAGATCATAGATCATGGTTGCAAAGCCATAAGTATATTCTTTGCCATCGATGACATAAAGCTTGTAATCTAGTGTGATTTCCTTATCTTCGTTCATACTGATAGTGTAGACTCGAATATTTCTGCCCTTCCATTGGATGGTTTTCTTATCGATAAGTTTCATATTCCCGCTGTCAAAATCCAGTTCAAATTTCTCTTCATCAGAGCTGTCATCATTTTTTACTGTGTTGACCGCAGCAACGGATGAAGTATTGGGATTCAGGAAGGTGGTTGCCCCATCCTCAAAATTATTCGAGAATTGGTACCAGTATCCCGGAACTTTCACTTCCCAGCCATATTTTTCGCTTCGAACGGTGGTCGGCGTATTGTCTACTCCAACCTTATCCAGCAACCCATCCTTTGTTTTATAATAATCGTTGAGATACGACTTGATATCTTCCCGGTTATCGGTCGAGTACTTGAAGGATTCAAGAATCCGGTTGAATTTGCCGCTCAATTCCTTGTGTCTGTCTTCAAATACTTTAAACGCTACGGTGTAGACCAGGTCTTTATCCTGGAAATAGTATTCTTCAACAATGTATTTGTTGGTTTTGATCTGAATATTGTAAACCAGTTTGAAGGTACTTTTATTCCCCGGCAGATCAACCTTCTTCTTTTCTACGAAACTATAGTTCTTGGCATTGTAATTCGCATCATATAAGGCTTTGTTATCGTCTGCGATTTTTTCAATACTGGTGTCGTTCGCCAGTTTATCGACTTTGATATTAATGCTCTCCCCCTTGTTAAGCCCAAAGCTTGGGGCCCCATACATTCCGTTAAAATCGATGGTGGAAACGGATGTTGCCAGTTCCGGTAAAATATCAATGGAGCAATGAAGAATACTGTTCTCATATTTAATATATCCGTCTTTGGCCTTATTCACATCGATAACCTCTGAAGAACCGCCGTTGAAATTCAGATTAAAGGAAGAAATGATCCCTTTGTTGGCAGCATCCTCAAAAGGTTTTTTTGCGGTCACTTTATCAAAGGTCAGCGTAACCTCATAGAAGTAATTGCTTTTGATATAAATTCTTTTCAAGGTAGTCCCATAATAGCTTTCATAGATAAATTCGGCATAATTCTGATTTTCACTGGCACTTAACAGTTTGTCGGCATAATATTCCTTTAAAAGCTTTTCAGTTTCCGTATAAAAATCCTTTAAGGTCTTTTTGTAATAGGTCCCCGCTGAGATTTCAAGGGTCATACCTTTCTGTGAATTTTTGATGACAACCTCATGGGTAGACGGGGATGTCCGAATGACCTGAGATCCTTTGGGGACATTAATGCTCCACCCAAAATAGCTGTTGCCAATCTGTGTCTTGTTGATCCCGCCGGTAATTTGTGAGAAATCCTTGATGGCATTATCTTTGACAAGAATTTTTACTGAATTCGAGCCGGATAAGTATTGGACATCCGCACCAAAGTTTTCTGCAATAAACCGTGTAGGCACCATGGTTGTATTTTTATACAGAACCGGTGCCACAGGCAGTTCCCTATCTTCTCCGTTGACGGTACAGGCCTTTTGACCGATATTCATCGTGATATTTGTCTTATTATAAACCAGCTCTATTTCTCCATTGTCCTTCCAATTGACCTCTGCTCCAAAAGCCTCAACAATGGCACGAAGCGGTACAAGCGTATTGTTTCCCTCCATATAGGACTTGGGAATCCTATAGGCTTTTCCATTGACTTTCATAGTTTCACTGCCGATTTTAAAAAGAATTTCCGTCTGATCCTCTGACGCAATTGCCATGATCGTGTTTGAAGCCGTGAAAGCAATGATCAGGATGAGACTTAGTAACTTCTTTATATGTACTTTCATCATATTTATCCTCTCGGTTCACAGTATTTATTTGGTTTCCGAAAACGTCACCTTCGCAGTCAGCTCGTTAGAATTCCTTAAAACCTTGAATTCTACCGTATCCCCCGGTAGATATTTTTTTGTCTCCTCGTTATATGTAACAAAGGTAGAGAGTTTTTTACCATTAATGGATAAAAGGATGTCGTCTGCATGCAATCCTGCTTCTTCTGCAGGTGAATCTTTTTCTATTTCAGTAATGGTCAGCCCTTCCTCTGTAGGCAGTCCATACTTGGCAGCAAGACTTTCCTGGAACTTTGCACCAAGATAGGGACGCTTCACCTTTCCGTATTTCTCAAAATGTCCAACTACATATTTAACAGTATCAATCGGAATTGAAAAACTTAGGCCTTCAATACCAATTCCCTGGAATTTCACCGAATTGATACCAATTACTTTTCCTTGCATGTTTACAAGGGGTCCTCCACTGTTTCCTGCGTTAATGGCGGCATCTGACTGGATCAATCCATAGGAGCTCTCCAATGGCCTGTTTAATCCGCTGACGATACCGGAAGTTGCAGAATTTCTGAGAGAAATAGATAGTGGCGTCCCAATGGCAACCACTTGTTCACCTACATAGATGTCTGAAGCCTCTCCAAGTTCCGCCGGAATGAGACCGCCTTTATCAATTTTGACCAAAGCCAGATCCGAAAACTCGTCAATCGCCTTTAAACGTCCTTCATAGGCCTTCCCATTGGATAGAACAACAATGATGTTTTCAAGGTTGCTTACAACATGGGCATTGGTGATGATATAACCGTTGGCCTTATAAATGATTCCCGTACCAAAAGCAATGCTGTCCCGGTTGGAAAATCCCAATCCGTCATCACCTTTTGTTTTTCCGACGATGCCTACAACAGACGGAGATATCTTATTGATAACGCCTGGAATGTTCAGTTGCTTGGAATTGATGGATACTATCTGCTCCTGGGGATTCCAATTTACATTGGCGCCCATGGATTGGCCGATGGTTTTTAAAGGAACATATACCGTACCGTTAATCACTTTTGCCTCACTATTGGCTGGAACATCATTCACATAGACTTTAACGGCATTTTCAGCCGAAGCGCTTACAGAAAAGGAAAGTGTCAAGATGGCAGCGGATATGAAAACAGCTAATTTTCTTGTTTTAATAATCATTTGTTCTCCCCCGGATTTTTACAGCGTTAAGAAATATTCTTTATTATACCATATCTTATTAAAGGTTTGACTAAATAATTATCAAATATTAACAATTAAATTATTCCATAAAACACAAACAAAAACCCCCGACACGTTGATGTCGAGGGTTGGTTCCGATCATAAAGGATTACGCATAAAGAGGATATTTGTCACAAAGAATTCTTACCCGATTTCTAATGGCTTCCTTGGAATTTTCCAAGTCTGTAATCGCAAGATTAATAAGATCTGCGATTTCAGCCATGTCTTCCTCCTTCATTCCTCTGGCAGTTACAGCAGGAGTCCCAAGTCTGATTCCGCTTGTAATGAAAGGACTTTGAGTATCAAACGGAATACCGTTCTTATTACAGGTAATGGATACATCATCCAAAAGATGCTGCGCATCTTTACCGGTAACGCCCTTGCTGGTGAGGTCTACTAACATCAGGTGATTATCCGTACCGTCAGACACAAGTTTGAACCCTTTTGCCATCAGTGATTCAGCAAGTGCGGAAGCATTTTTAACGATCTGAGTCTGATAAGTTTTGAATTCATCTGATAATGCTTCCTTAAGAGCTACTGCCTTTGCAGCGATTACATGCATCAGCGGTCCGCCCTGAATTCCAGGGAATACTGCACTGTTAATTTTCTTTGCAAACTCTTCTTTGCAGAGGATCATACCGCCTCTTGGTCCGCGAAGGGTTTTGTGCGTTGTTGTTGTAACAAAGTGTGCGTAAGGAACCGGATTTGGATGCAGACCTGCTGCAACCAGACCGGCGATATGTGCCATATCGACCATCAGGTAAGCGCCAACTTCATCCGCAATTTCACGAAAAGCCTTGAAGTCAATGGTCCTAGGATATGCACTGGCACCGGCTACAATCATTTTCGGTTTGTTTTCTATCGCAATTTTTCTTAATTCATCATAATCAATTCTGCTGTCTTCTTTTCTAACACCGTAAGGAACAGCCTTATAGTATTTTCCGGACATATTGATGGCCATGCCGTGGCTCAGATGACCGCCATGAGCAAGGTTCATTCCGAGGAAAGTATCTCCAGGTTCAAGTACTGCGAAGAATACTGCCATATTGGCCTGTGCTCCTGAGTGTGGCTGTACATTGGCATGTTCAGCACCGAAAAGCTCTTTAGCACGGTCGATCGCAAGCTGTTCAATCACATCCACGTGCTCACATCCGCCATAGTATCTCTTTCCGGGATAACCTTCTGCATACTTGTTGGTAAGCGGAGTTCCCATGGCTTCCATGACTGCTTCACTTACGAAGTTTTCTGAAGCGATGAGCTCAATCTTGTGTCTCTGCCGGTTGGCTTCATCTTCAATCAGATAAGCGACTTGCGGGTCGACTTTGGAAATTTCTTTTAAACTGTACATTTTATATTACCTCCTCCAAATTTTGCATCAAAAAAAGCCAAATCCTAAGATTTGACCTCTGAAAAGCAACAATAAAAAAGCTTCTATTGTTCATTAAAATAACTCTGTCCTTTTGCCTGAGAGATTATACCCGGAAGTTCCGGATTTTGCCCCTTCGGCGCCTTGACGGTCTCTCCAGAGGTGCGTCCTGCTATGGTCACTTAACCTGAGAGTATTGCTCCTTCGGTGTACCGATATACGGTAACTCTCCCATAGCCTTCATCCGCGATATTATTCACTTGAATGCTATAATAATATAATCACCTAAATTATAATCACGTTTATAGAATATGTCAATTAGGTTTGAAAAATTTACATAAAAAAAGTTATAAAAGTCGCAAGCTTGTACAATTTGTCACTTTTAATCCTTTCCAATGACTTTGTAAAGTTCATCGGAGGCTGGTTGACCAATATAGACCCTTTCGTTTTCAGTGAACAGAAGTTTATCTTTTTCCTCTGTAATCTCTCCGATCACAGAAGCTTGTATACCCTGCTTCCTTAATTCTTCAACAAGTTCATCTCCATTCAGGCATGCAATGACCATACAGCCGCTTGAAATCAGCTTCATAGGATCAATTTTATAAAAAGCCGTGATCTTTAAGGTTTCTTCTTTGATCGGGATCAAGTTCTTCTCGATTCTAAATCCCTTTCCGGAAGCCTCCGCCAGTTCCCAAGCAGCGCCTAGAATACCGCCTTCGGTAACATCATGCATAGCGGATACTCCAAAAGCCCCGGCAATAACCCCTTCTTTAACAACACTAATGGAATCCATAAACTTTTTAGCATTATCCACGATTTCCCTTCCCAAGACATTAAGGAGTTCCTTTTCTCTTTCAAAGGCAATGATTGCTGTCCCCTCAAGTCCGGCCGTTTTTGTCATGACGATTTTGTCTCCGGCTTTGGCACCTGCAGTAGTAACAACTTTCCCCTTTGGCGCTTTTCCAATGGCTGTAGACATAATTACCACTCTGTTCACAGCGTCTGTAATCTCAGTATGTCCACCCATGATATCTACCTTCAGGGAAGCTGCCGTTTCGCTCAACTGCGACATGATAATACTGAGATCTTCTTTTGAAGTATCCGGAGGCGCAAGGATGGTTACCATCAGTCCAAGGGGTTCGATCCCGCAAGAAGCAACATCATTGCAGGAAACATGGACAGCAAGTCTTCCTACCTCATTGGCTGCACCAGTGATAGGGTCGGAGGACAGAACACAAACCTCATCTCCAAAATCAACCACACTGCAATCCTCTCCGATACTGGGTCTTACCAGGACTTCTTTTCTTTTATATTTGATTTTGTTTAGAACAATTTCCTTTAGAATGTCATTGGGTATCTTGCCTATTTCCATGGAACCTCCACTTACATCAAATCAAACTAACGATAAACTTATTTCCGTACTCATTATTAGAAGAAGGAAGCGCGAAAAATGTGCATAATTAATTTTTCGCGCTCCAAAAGGTTTAGAAATAATTTTCAAATTACTTCGCTGCATCTCCAAGCTGTTCTTTAGCCAGTTGGAATTGTTCTCTGGCGGCTTCGATCAGCTTTGGATTCTGCCTCCCCTGAGGGGAGCCGATGAGCCGGCTGAACCATTTGATGGAATCATCCAAATTTCCGACACGACGGTTCAATTCACCGATCATATACAGGCAGGTGTTTTCATCTAATTTGTCTACAGGGAAATTTTCCTTTTCAAAGGTTTCCGTATAACCCTTCAATGCAAACTTCATAAAGTCTTTTTCTTTTTCATCTTTTGCTATACGGTAGAGCCACGCGATTCGGATACACACTTTTGCAAGCTCGCTGGCCTTTGCTTTCCGTACCTGCAGATTCAATAGAGCAATTTTAAATGCTTCTATGGAATTTTCTATGGATCTTTCACCGGCAAAACTCCGCTGATGCCATTTTGGAGATATCGTTTCCTTGATGGTTTTGGCATCTCTGTCACTGATCTCGCTGAACTTGTCCTGTTGAGCGGCATAGCCGCAGTGTTCACAAACCCAAACATCATACATGATGGGATTGATTCCTTCATAGTAAACACAGAAGTCTGAATCTCTTTCTAAAACTTTGCTGGTTTTAGCCCTTACTTTTGTAACCTCGAACTTTTTTGAACACACCGGGCATTCAATCGTCGTGTTGTAAAGTGCATTATCCATACATTTGACCTCTTTTTTCAAGTATTGCTGTACCGTTCATACAGCGAATGTTGCTTCTTTTATCCTTATCTCTTTATGTAATTTTCGTTCACTTTTACCTGTGCCTTTACGGGTTTGTAAATATCCTCCGAGATTTTTTCCTTGTCAATCAATTCTCCGCTTTTACTATAGGTTTCTCTATATACTACTACTTTTAAACCCTTTTTAGCCTCCCTGGAAATCACTTTTTCATTATCCGGAATACTATTGTCAATAACGACCTCTTCTCCCTCCGCCGGATACTCTTCCAGCACTTCGGACTTCAATTTGACGATCTGTTTCTGCTCATCGATTTTTCCAAGAATTCTTATAAACAGTGTATTTCCTGCAATTTCAGCATTGATGCCAATAGGAGCACCTGTTGAATTCTGAAATTTGAAGTCAATGTAGTCTTCGGCAATGGTTGCGTCACGACCCGGATCAATATATCCCAGCGGCCATGAATGGTGCGTCCTCTGGAGTACATCCAGCTTTGACAGCAAGACTGCGTTATAAAGGGTCGAGGTGATTTGGCATACTCCTCCGCCTGTTCCTGGCACCAGTTCATTCTTGAATATAACCGGCGCTTCCCTATACCCATTCTCCAAAGTTCTTGGCCCTAAAGCCTGATTCATGGAGAAAATGTCATTGGGCATGAGAATCATGCTGTTCAGACGTTCACAACCCAGCTTTATGTTATGGTTCCGGTTTTCATCCTTTGGATTGAAGGACGTCTTAAATACTGATAAAACACCTTGAATATCCTTGATATCATTATAAGTAATTCTTGGGACCTTTTCTTCGACATACAATTCCATGCTGCCAAATTGTCTGTCTATAATTCGATTCTCTATCAGTTCCAAGTTTTTGTCAACTGGCATATTTCTTCCTATAACATCTTTTTCGACAAGGATAGTTCCATTTTTGTAGGTTATGGACGCATTCTTTTCTTCCTGGTCAATTTGCTTTTTTATGGTTTCAAGCAGGTTCTTAACCTTATCCGTATTATAGTTTAAAACCGGCTGAATATCGATGGTATTGAACCTTACAGAGATAATCTGGCTCAATCGGTTGAAGACATTACCGCTTCGGCCTATATTGAATGCATGATCCAAAGCTTCATCCGTGTCCGGCTGTAAAGAAATATCCTTTGTGTCAAATTTCCAGGAGTTGTTTCCATATTTGATTTCAAATTCTTTACCCTCATAGTTTTTTCGAAGCCTGTCATGAAGCAGCAGCCGGGCTTTTTGATAACTCATCTCGGAGAGATCATGTCCGTCCAGATGGATTCCCTTGTAGAAAGACTTTATGTTTAGTATATATGTCGAATAGATTGCAAAGGAGATGCATGCCAGCACTAACACTGCGAATAAAACTATTCTCTTGTTGATCCTGTTCTGCAGCATAGTATAACCTCAATTCAAACTAGGATACATTAGAGATACGCAACAGAAAATGCAATATCTCTAACTCTGTACCTTTAAGTTTGCGTAAAATGAATCATAACTATTATAATAATATTGCTGCAGATGCGGTTTATTACACCAATGTTGTCAACTTCAGCTTTTATTTGGAGTGATTGTCAGTACTTCCGTGTTCTCAATGGCATTATTCATTAATGTATCCCAATCCAGTTTCGATTCTGACTGCTCGATTCGTTTAATCTGAGGTTTTGTCTTCGGATGCTTTGCAACAAAGACGGTACAGCAATCCTCATATGGAAGAATCGAGGTTTCAAAGGTATCAATTTTTCTTGCTATATCAATCACTTCATTTTTATCCATACCGATCAAAGGTCTGAATACCGGCATATGAACGACTGCATTGGTTGCTGCAAGGCTGTGCAAGGTCTGACTGGCAACCTGTCCCACGCTTTCTCCTGTAATCAGGGCCAATGCACCGGACTTTTCAGCAATTTTTTCAGCAATCATCATCATGGCTCTTCTCATAATAATGGTCATTTCATCCTGAGGACACTTTTCATTGATTTCGAGCTGAAACTCCGTAAATGGAACCACATGCAGCTTGATTTCACTACAGTAGGCAGACAGAATTCTTGTCAGTTCAATTACCTTTTCCTTGGCTCTTTCACTGGTGTAGGGGTAACTGTAGAAGTGAACTGCCTCGAGCTCCACTCCGCGCTTTGCAATCATCCACCCTGCGACAGGACTGTCAATTCCTCCGGATAGGAGCAGCATAGCTTTCCCATTGGTACCGAGGGGCATTCCCCCGTTGGCAGGAATTATTTCCGAATAGATATAGGAAGATTCCCGAACTTCCACGTACAGAATAAAATCCGGATTATTTACATCCACGCTTAAGCTGTGGAAATTGTTAAGAATATGGGCACCGAGCTCACGGCTGATTTCAGGTGACTCCATCGGGAACCGCTTGTTCCCCCTTTTAGTTTCAACCTTGAAGGTCTTGTACCCCATCCGGTCTACAAGGTCTCCAACCATTTTTAATGCATGTTCCTTAATTGTTTCAAAGTCGGTATCGATCTTCCATACAGGGCTCACCGATACAATCCCGAAAACTTTAGATAGACGGTTCATCGCTGTTTCAAAGTCATAATTCCCATCCTGAGGTTCTATGTATATTCTGCTCTGGGACTTAATAACATCAATCTTTCCAAGTCCGTATAAAGACTTTTTCATGTTGGAAATCAGCTTGCTCTCAAAAACCGGCCGGTTGAGGCCCTTCAATATGATTTCTCCACACCGAACCAATATAACGTTTTTCATCATTTATCTTCCTTTCCTAGTGACACTTATCTTTGGAACAATTTCTTTCATCGTCTCGACCGTATCTATTATTTCCTGCTCGGTATTGAAAGCAGAAAAGCTGAATCGAATCGCGCCTTCAATATCACAGGACTTAATGCCGATGGCTTTTAAAACATGGCTGTGAATGCTCTTTCTTGAAGAACAGGCTGAACCTGTCGAAACAAAGATACCCTTCTCCTCCAAATGATGCAAAAGCACTTCAGATCTTAAATCTCCAAAGGATATATTTAATATATACGGAAGTGCATGCTCCGGAGAAATGATCGTAAATCTGTCCAGCCTCTTATTCAGGGAGTCTATAAATAGATTTCGAAGGTTCTCCATCCTTTGATAGCTCTCTTCCCTGGATATATGGATCATCTCCGCAGACATTCCAAACCCTCCAATGCCGGGAACATTTTCAGTACCGGACCTTAATAAGGATTCCTGGCCTCCGCCATGCAGCACCGGCTTTATTCTTATATTCTTATCTACATACAGCGCTCCTACACCTTTAGGTCCATGAATCTTATGAGAGCTTACTGTTAGCATCTCTATTCCGGATTTTTTCGGTAATATTGCTATCTTACCGTAAGCTTGTACGGCATCAACATGCAATACAGCCTCCCTGTTCAATTCATTCCGGGCACGAACAATATCTTCAAGCGGCTGAATTGAACCAATCTCATTGTTGACCAGCATGATGCTGATGAGGGCCGTTTCCTTGGTTATCTTTTGCCGGAGTTCTTCTATCTGAATGATGCCTTCCTGATTAACATTGATGAAATCCACTTTGTATCCCTTGCCCTGAAGATACTTGAATACTTCCAGGACTGAAGGATGTTCAATGGAGGAGGTGATGATATGCTTTCCCTTCCTTGGATTTGCTTCCAAATAACCAAGAATGGCAAGATTGTTTGATTCCGTTCCTCCCGACGTAAAGATGATTTCCTTGCTGTCTACTTTCATGGTATCCGCAATTTTCTGCCGGGCAGCTTTAATGATCTTTTCTGCTTCAATGCCTTTGGTATGCAGCGAGGAAGCATTTCCATAGGTTTCTCTGTTGATGTCGTTGATGTAGTCGATCACAGCATCATAGGGTCTCGTCGTGGCGCTGTTATCGAGATAGATCTCTCTTTGCATGAAATCCCTCTCATTTAAGTGTATTGTTAACATTAGTTATTCTAACATATTCAAAAAAATTTAACCATCAATTTATCTTATCGAATAAATCAAGGGCCGACTAAATAAAGCAATCGGTGTCTATAAAAATTCTCTTTTCCTGGTTTATAATGCTTTCTCTTTTTAAAAGCAAACCGGACACAAAAAAACCTGATGTTTGAAATCAGGTTTCTGTGTTTTTTTTCTTTTTTACAGGGTTTTCATTAACCTTTTTTGTTCCCTGCTCCTGATGTTCTGATAAGTATTTCATGACATCCAGGGAGAGAAACTCAGAATTTGAATCAATGCACCTGCCGCAATTGTCACATCTTTTCGTACGGTTCAAATCGCATTGGTCGCATTCTCCGCAATCGGTACAGGTTCTATCGTAGAGTAGACAGTTATCGGACATCATTCTATCTCCTATGCTCTGTTATAAAATAAAACCATTACAATTTGTTCTAAATTCACTATTGAGCCATCCATCAACTTTAATTATTCTATCTGATCTCAATAATGTTTTCAATATGTATATAAAACGCCCTATGCTTATCCATAGGGCGTTTTGTATCATATTTGACTATTGTTTATTTCAGATTTACGATCTTATTATGTAGCAAAAACCATCTATATTATTTACCGGTTTTCCAAGCGATTAACCCTTAATTCATAGGAATCAGAATTTCACTCCCTGCCTGAATTTCACTGGTAGCCAGTTTATTGATCTTTTTGATATTGTATACGATTTCTCTGGTATCAGAACTCGTTCCGTATTTATTGGCCAGACTCCAAAGGGTATCTCCCTGCTTTACATTGACGGATAAATATTGTGGTGTTCTATAGCTGTAAACAGTACTTGTAAACAGGATCAATACGGATAATACCGATAAGATGGATATAATCGCTGCAAATCGTCCTTTGTTCTTTAGAACATATCTCTTCTTTGTTTTTAAGTTGTTTTGTGTTTTACTATTGTTTTTCATTTCGCTCACCTCATTAGAACATGCGTTCTTGTAATTTATTATAAACGAACACCTGTTCTATTGTCAATACCTTCCTAAAAAAAATCGAACATTCGTTTGCTTTCTGGAGAATTTATGCTATAATACTATTATATAAGGGTTTTGGATAACGAACTTTACAGTTTGATATCCCGGCACATAACCAAAGAAAAATGGGCTTATGCGGACTGCAGATGTTGCATGAAACTCTCCATGGATCGTGACGCATACCCGGAAAGAATTTGATGAAGAGGTGTTAAGATGCAAAATAAGCTTAGCGAAAAGCAGCAGCTCATTATTGATTTTGTTAACAGTCAGGTAGAAGAAAAGGGATATCCGCCCTCTGTAAGAGAAATATGTAAGGCGGTAGGCTTCAAGTCTACCTCAACGGTACATGCGTATCTTGAAAAATTAGAAAAGGAAGGTCTCATACATAAAGATCCCACCAAGCCTCGCGCACTCAAGGTGGTTGGCCAAAGCAGAACCGCACCGGTTCGGAATATTGAAAGCTACGTTTCCAGAAAAGAACTTGTGGACGTGCCTATTATCGGGAAAGTTACAGCAGGTCAGCCGATCCTGGCCGTTGAGAATATCGAAGATACCTTCCCCTTACCAGTGAATTTTGTACAGAATTCAACCGCTTTTATGCTGAAGGTTCAAGGCGACAGTATGATTGAAGCTGGAATTTTTGACAGAGACCTTGTTCTTGTTAAGCAGCAGGCCACTGCGCTTAACGGCGATATTGTCGTTGCGCTGATAGAAGATGAAGCTACCGTGAAAACTTTTTACAAGGAAAAGGATCATATCCGTCTGCAGCCGGAAAACCAGTATTTAGATCCGATTATCGTCCGTGATAATGTTTCCATTCTTGGAAAGGTCATCGGCGTATTTAGAATGTTCTAAGAATTTTTGATTTGATCAGTATTTATGAAATGAAACACATGAAATAATAAGAAGAACATAAAAGAGAGCCAGTTCGCTGGCTCTCTTTTGTTATGTATTATTCACTTCTATTATTGTCGTTGAATATCAGATTGACCATTTTCATCGGGCTGATGGTTGAGATCGCATGCTTGTATACCAGCTGCTGTCTCCCTTCACTATCAAGAACAACCGTAAAGTTGTCAAAGCCTTTTACCATCCCTTTAAGCTGGAAGCCATTGGTAAGGTAGATGGTAACCGCAATATGCTCCTTCCTTACCTGATTTAAAAAGACATCCTGCAAATTAATGTTATTTTTATTCACTTGAAAAATCCTCCTCTGTGTATGTACATATCCATTTTTTTCTATCTCTATGATATTATAATTCATATTCTACAAGAAAATTCCATGTGTTGCAATATGGTTTTCAATATTTTTTAGGACCTCGGAAGTCTGGCTGAATTCGTCAAGGTTAATCCAGTGTATGTTTTCAAGCCTTCTGAACCAGGTCAACTGACGCTTGGCATACCGCCTGGATTCCCTTTTAATGATCTCTACGGCTTCCTCATAGGACATCTCTCCTCGAAGATACGCCAGCAACTCTTTATAGCCAATCCCCTGCATCGCGACCGAATACTTATCATATCCCATTTCTATGAGTTTGCGGATTTCCTGCAACAAGCCGTTTTCCAGCATCAGATCCACTCTTAGATTGATTCTTTCGTATAGCTTCTGTCGATCCATGGTTAAGCCAATCAGAATAAACTCATATTTTGGAGGTATCATTCTTGAAAGCTCCTGATGATGGGATATGGGTTTATTGGTGAACTTAAACACTTCCAAAGCACGGATCACTCTTTTAATGTCATTGGAGTGAATTCTGGATGCAGCCTCAGGATCAACCTCCTTTAATCTGTCGTGAAGAAATTGATTTCCGTTTTCCTCCGCCAGCTTTTTCAATTCCTCTCTATATTCCCAATCTACAGTAGTTTCACTGAAATTGATATTATAGAGCAAAGAATTGATATATAATCCGGTTCCGCCTGCAACTATCGGGAATTTTCCACCCTCCAAAATTTGTTGAATATATTCAAGTGCCATTTCCTGATATTTTGCTACACTGAATTCTTCATCCGGGTTGACTTCATCGATCAGGTAATGCCGGATCCCTTCCTTCTCTTCCTCTGTGGGCTTGGCTGTACCGATATCCATGTATTTATAAATCTGCATTGAATCTGCTGAAACAATCTCTCCATTCATCTTCTTTGCCAGTTCAATGGAAAGCTTTGTTTTTCCGGAAGCTGTGGGCCCCACAATCACGATAACCTTTTCCATATTGACCTCTATAGTATTCTTTTAAACTTCTTTTCAAGCTCCTGCTTTGAAATCTTGATGGCTGTCGGACGGCCATGGGGACAGGTAAAAGGATTGTCCACAATGTCCAGGTCTTTCAACAGCTTTTTGATTTCAATCTCACCCAGCCACATATTTGCTTTCACCGCAGATTTACAGGCGATGGTATACAATGTCTCGTCGGCAGCGCTTTCCATCTCTTTGTTGGTTGCTTTGATAACATGGTCCAGTATTTCCAAAAATGCTTCTTTCAATTCATTTTTTTCATGAACGATGGGCACCGTTCTTAATATAATAGAATTATTACCGAAATTTTCAAAATTAAAACCAATCGTATTGAAAAATTCTTTTTCTTCCTCAAGAAACTTGATTTCCTTATATGTCAGTTCTATCACCAGCGGCGCCAATAAAACTTGTGAAAGGCTTTCCTTGTTTTTATACTTGTTCTTTAATCTTTCATACATGATTCTCTCATGAGCAGCATGCTGATCGATCAGAACCATATCATTCTCATATTGAAGTATAATATAGGTAGAAAAAACCTGTCCAACGATTGTATAGTCAGAAAATGTATGGCCAGATTTCTCTACCTCGTACTCTTTTTTCTGTTCCGTTACATTATTCTGTTTAGCGCAAGAAGCTGATTGTATTTCATCCTGCGCATCATTTCCCTGATTATTTTCAACTACAACTTCCTCTTTTATTTCTTCAATTTTCTCCTTTGCATCATAAGCCTGCTGATTTTGATGCTTCAAGAAATTCGGATATTGTATTTCCTTCTTTTCTATATTGGGTACAGCTGACTTACTAACCTCTTCAAAAACCCTTCTTTCAGATGTTGGTACTGATAAAGACTTTGGCTCTTCCTGCAGGAAAACAGGTTCCTTCATCACAGGTTTGGATTCTTGAATGCTGGTACGAGTGGCTCCATATACCTCTTTTTTCGAATCTTTCACATAGCTTTCATTAAAAGAAAACTTCTGCTGGGAATAATCCGCCTTATAAGGCCGTTCATTCTTAAATTTATAGTCCTCTTTCGGTTCATTGGTAAGTTTGATTTCCTTGGTCAGGTTCTTTCCAAGCAAAGCATTATTTACAGCGTGATAAACACTTCTGAAAATATCCTGCTCTTCTGAAAAACGTACTTCCATCTTGGTCGGATGAACATTAATATCCACTAAAATCGGATTGATCTGAAGATTCATCACGATAAACGGGTATTTGTTTTTCATAAGGAATGTTTTGTATGCCTCATCAATGGCTGAAGTGATGATCTTGCTTCGAATATACCTTCCATTGATAAAAATAGATTGCTGGTTTCTGTTGGAACGGGCAATTTCCGGTTTACCGACAAAACCCGAAATAACAACCTTGCTGTCACTATAACTGCAAGGTAAAACTTCTCTGGCCGTATCCTTTCCATAAACACTGTAAATGGTACTTAAAAGATCATTATTCCCTGGAGTGTGCAGAATCGTCACGTGATTGCTGATCAGCTTGACGGAAATATGAGGATTCCCCAGGGCTATACGGCTGAGAATATCCGAAATATAGCCTGCTTCAGTGCTATCCTTCTTTAAAAACTTGAATCGGGCTGGAGTATTGTAAAAGAGATCTTTGATCACGAATGTCGTGCCGACAGGACATCCTGTTGGCTTTACCTCTTGAACATGGCCTCCCTGTACTTTAATATACATCCCATGAGGATTCTTCTGCACACGAGAAGTAAGTTCAACGGAAGACACGGCGGCAATGCTCGCGAGAGCTTCCCCTCTAAAGCCAAGGGTTGCAATGGAGTCAAGGTCATTGGAACTTCGGATCTTACTGGTTGCATGCCGTTCAAAGGCGATCTCTACGTCGTCTTCTTCAATTCCGGATCCGTTATCCGTAATTTTTATATAGGAGATACCGCCGTTTTTGATTTCTACAGAAATCATACTGGCTCCAGCATCAATTGAGTTTTCAACTAATTCCTTCACAACCGAGGAGGGTCTTTCAATGACCTCACCGGCAGCGATTTTATTGGAAGTGTTCTCATCAAGAACAATAATTTTTCCCATAGGATTACCCCTTTATGGCTTTTTGCTGAAGCTGGTACAAGGTATTCAACGCATCCAGCGGAGTTAATGTGGAGATATCCAGCGCCTTCAACTGCTCGGCAAGTTCATCCTTTGCCTTGGAATTCCCAGCAAAGGAGAATAGATCTACTTGTCCGTCGATGGGGATTCTTCCACGTCGGATTTTGATTTCCTTTTTGCTGATATCTGCATCCTCAAGTTCTTTCAAGATATCCTTGGCTCTGTCGATGACGGCATGTGGAACACCTGCCAACCGTGCCACCTGGATTCCGTAACTGTCATCCGCGCCGCCGCGGATAATTTTTCTCAAGAAAATGATGTCCTCGCCTTTTTCCTTGACTGAAATGCAATAGTTTTTGATTCCAGTCAGTTTACCTTCCAACTCTGTTAGTTCGTGATAATGGGTAGCAAATAAGGTTCTGCATCCCAATTTTTCCCGGTCGCTGATAAATTCTATCACAGACCAGGCAATACTCAAGCCGTCATAGGTGCTGGTACCTCTCCCGATCTCGTCAAGGATCAATAAACTTCTTGGAGTCGCATTGTTCAAAATATTCGCAACCTCCGACATTTCCACCATAAAGGTACTTTGTCCTGCTGCGAGGTCATCGGAAGCACCCACCCTGGTAAATATCCTGTCCACGGTTCCTATTTTAGCAGAGGCCGCAGGCACAAAGCTGCCGATTTGCGCCATGAGCACGATTAAAGCTACCTGACGCATATAGGTGGATTTACCCGCCATATTCGGCCCGGTAATGATGGCCAGCCTGTCCTCATCCATATCCAAATAAGTATCATTCGGAACAAAGGAACTCTTATCAATCATTTTTTCAACAACCGGATGACGTCCGTCCTTGATTTCAATTTCCGTACCCAGAGTCATTTCGGGCAAGCAGTAGTCTTCTCTGTCTGCAACTTCACTCAACGAACAAAGAACATCCACCTCGGCAAGAGCAGCAGCTGTACTTTTGATTCTATTCACTTCGGATGCAATCTGACTTCGAATTTCCTGGAATAATTGATATTCCAGCTCTATTATTTTTTCCTCGGCTCCGAGGATCGTATCTTCGATTTCTTTCAGTTCTTGCGTGATATATCTTTCACAGTTCGCCAGAGTCTGTTTCCGGATGTATTCCTGAGGCACCATTGAAAAATAGGATTTTGTGACTTCAATATAATAGCCGAACACCTTGTTGAAACCGACCTTCAGGTTTTTGATCCCGGTCTTTTCCCTTTCAGAGGCTTCCAGCTCTGCAACCCATGTTTTACCTTCGGTTGTTGCTTTTCTAAGCTTTTCAACCTCGGGATGATAACTGGTTTTAATGATTCCGCCTTCTTTCACCGATACAGGCGGCTCCTCCATAATGGAATTGTCTATCAATGTGAAGATATCTTCAAGACTGTCAATCAGTCTAAAATTCTTCATGTTCAGTTCAGCGCTGCAGTTTTCAAGAAGACTCCGGATAAAAGGAATTTGGCCGATTGAGTTTTTCAATGCAATCAGTTCTCTTCCATTGACATTGCCAAGAACAATTTTGCTCATCAGCCTTTCGATATCATAGACCCTTTTCAGCAATTCTCTGATCTCAACTCGTACCATGAACTTCTTCTTGAGTTCATCAACAGCTTCAAGACGTTCTTTAATATCCTCAAGATTCTTCAGCGGCTGTTCGATCCATTTACGGATCGCGCGTCCTCCCATGGAGGTCATGGTTCTGTCCAGTACCCATAGAAGCGTGCCCTTTTTAGTCTTTTCCCTCATGGTTTCTGTCAGTTCAAGGTTCCTCCGTGTTGCAAGGTCCAGGACCATAAACTCTTCGATTTTATAGAAATTGATCGATTGAATATGCCCAAGGTTCGCTTTTTGAGTTTGCTCGATATACTCCAGTAAAGCACCGGATGCGTTTATTGCCAGGTTGTTTTCAAACCGAACTTCTTGCTGTAGTTTGATCCGGCTATTGATTTTGTCCATCGCAAAATTTGCATCAAAGTACTGATCTTCCATGCCGGATACATAGAGGTTGAATCGCTTTTTAATCAATTCCAGCAGGGATGGATCCTTTTGAACTTCAGTGTTTACAATAATCTCGGAAGGTGAGAATTTCGCGATCTCATCCATCAGCTTGCTGATGGTGTTTCCAAAATTGATGCTGGTGGATAAGAAGTCCCCAGTTGAGATGTCAACAATAGAAATCCCGAAATACAGGCTGTTCTTATAAATGGACATGAGATAATTATTTTTCCGGTCTTCCAGCATGGAAGAATCCGTGACGGTTCCCGGAGTCACCACCCGGATGACATCCCTTTTAACAATTCCCTTGGCTAAAGCAGGATCCTCAACCTGTTCACAGATGGCAACCTTATATCCTTTGGTGATCAGTTTCGATATATAGGAATCTGCCGAATGGAAAGGAACTCCACACATGGGAGCCCGCTGTTCAAGCCCGCAGTCTCTTCCTGTCAGTGTGATTTCAAGTTCTCTGGAGGCTGTTTCCGCATCCGAGAAAAACATCTCATAAAAATCTCCCAGCCTGAAAAAAAGGATACAGTCTTTGTACTGTTCCTTTATCTCCAGGTACTGCTGCATCATTGGAGTTAGTGCTGCCATTGATTCAATACCTCGTTCCTATCAATTAAGATTGAAGAGTGTAGAAAGAAGAATGTAAGATAGTAGTAAAGTTATAAATTGATGAAGATCAATGGTAGAAATTAGTTCAAGTCATTACTTTGAAATCCGCTTTTAATCTTTCATTCTTTCTTCTTGTTTCTTTTCTTCTTTCTTCTATCCCTCTTTTTCTCTTTATTTCATCTTTCCTATTTTACTCTTTAATACTTTCATTCTTTCTACTTTCTTATTTCGTCACTATTATTTGCATCCGCCGCCACAGGAACTGCATTTATGCGGAGAGCAAGGTTCTTCACCCGAAATCGCGAAGATAATCACATCATTGACGTTCTTCATCAGTTTGTCAAACTTTGTTTTGGATTCCAGATAGAACAAAGTGGTTTCGTACTGATTGATTTCCTCCTGTTTGGCAAGGAGTCTTCCCTTGATCTCTTCAATTACATCTTTGGGCCTGTTTTCCTTGGTTGCTCGTACCATTTCTATCTGAAGCAGCTTATAATCGTTCATCAGTGTTCCGGCTTTAGGATCTTGCTCGATTCCTGCTTCCGCCTTTTTAAGATTGGTCATTTCCTCGGATTCACCAATCATCTTTCCCAGCTCTTTTGCTTTTGTTACGATATCCATGTCTTAGTCTCCTCTATCTTAATTATTCATAATTTTTTGTCTATTAGCCGAAATTCATCTCGGCTGTTATCATTTTATCATATTTTTTATCGAAAAACACATATAATTCTCGATTACGATCCTTCATTGAAGAATTCATCATTGATCGTGAAATGCCAACAGTGAATAGAAGCGCGTAAAAAGGCAACATTCAAAACCTTTTTACGCGTTCAATATAGATTACTGATTCAAATTGTAATTACTGATTTAAATTGTCCAGAAGCTTTCCAAGGTCATCCAGCTGTTTTCTCAGTTCATTATATTTAGAGCGGATATCCTCAATGGTTTTTGCATCTTCCGGCTTGATATCCGGCGCCGGCGGCTTAGCCACATTGGCCGGAGTTTTGATCATCCCTGCAAACAAATCATTTAAAGCGCTGTCCAGGTCCGGTCCGATTCCAAATTTAAACTCATCCCCTTTTTGGTATCCCACTACGATTTCCCTTACTTCAGGGATGGTCGACGTTCCGGAGGATTTGATATAAATCGGCTCTACATAGAGAACACTGTTCTCTATGGGAATGACCAGCAGATTTCCTTTAAATACACTGGAACCGCTTTGATTCCACAGAGAAATATCCTTGGAAACCTTGTCAATCTGGGATATCTTGATATCTACCTGATATGGACCGAAAATATTTGTATTCTTCGGGAAGTTGAACAAAATCAGCTCACCGTAATTCTCGGCTGAGTTTCTGACGGCCAGCCAGGATACCATGTTATCCTTTTGTGAAGGGGTGTAGGGCCGCATCAGGATCAATTCTTCCCTGTCACCGGTTTCCAGAGGCAGCTTGATCATATTATAATATGGTTCAATATCCAGTTTTTCCTCATTTCCTGGTCCTCTTGACGTCCCTGCTTCAACATTGGCCGAATACTTTGCGATATCCCAGTAATCGTTTTTACTATAGAAAGTGGATACATTCTGGGCGTTTGCATTTGGATCCAGATGGTATCGTCTCAATAGCTCAGTCTGCAGCTTGAATAAATATTCAGGATATCTTGAGTGCATTGCTACATCCTTAGGTAACGGATCTTTTGAAAACGCCTCGGGATAGATTTTTTCATAAGCCAGGATGATGGGGTCTTGTCTGTCGATGATATGACAGCTTACAGTCCCGTTATAGGCGTCAACAACTACTTTGGCAGAATTACGAATGTAATTGAAGTCTGCAATTCTTTGTGAATATGGATAATTGTTTGTGGTTGTATACGCGTCTATCACCCATTTCAACATGCCGTCATCACCAACAATAATATACGGATCATTATCGATTCTAAGGAAAGGAAGGGCCATTTGTGCTCTTTGGACAATCTGTCGGTTCAAAAGCAATTTTGAATCCGGAGAAACATATCCGGAAATCAGCAGATTGAAATCACCATACTTCGCAGCAAACAGCAGCTTGTTCAGGAAGCTGAGCTTTACTCCGCCTTTCCCCGTATAAGACCATTCCGTATTGCCGTCATAATCTATTTCCTTAAGGTTATTCGCGGCATTCACAATGACATGATCCTTAGTCAGCTCTCCATAATAGATCCTTGGTTCATTTACTTTTAAATTCGGATCTACTGAATTCATCCGCAGTCCGCTGAGGATATATTCAACCTGTCCTTGTGAAGTCAGCCGGTTGATCGGGTTGATCACAACACCGTAACCATGGGTATATTTAAACATGGTATTCACGTAGGATTTTTCAGGAAGCCTGTTTTTATCTATTTCTCTGGCTGTAATGAGAACCGGTGATTCCTTGCCGTTAATCGTATAATTGATGATATCCCCGTCAAAAAAGCTATAAAAATTAGTGTTGCTCTGAAGCTGTACATTACTGTCCAGGGTCGCCCTATAATCTACAACACGGATATTGTTCTTTGTATCAAGATTCCTGTTGATAATTTCAGGTGACAGGTCCTGCATTGCCGGAAATTCCGCGCTTTTAACCTTATCCAGTCCATAGGCCTCTCTGGTTTTAATCATATTGTTCCGCAAATATTGACTTTCCAAATTAATCTCATTGGGCTTGACGACAAAACCCTGAACCATTCCGGAAGCTACGGCAACAATCAGCCATACTGCTGGGAAAAGCGCAATCGTATAGGCCGCTTTTCTTAGCTGACCTTTGGTAATCAGGAAAAAGGTCAGGATTACGATCACCAAAATCAGTATAGGAGCCACTCTGAAGTAATTCAACCAAACGTTGACATCGACATATCCCGCTCCTGTAACATTGATAAAACTGGAGTACAGAACGCTTTCCATCTGGAACTTGTATCCCAGAGCCTTAATAATGAAGAATATCGAGATATTGATCAGGTTGTGCCTTAATATCGTCTTAATCTTCAAATCGTTCACTGTAACATTATTAAATGTTAAAAACAAAGTAAATAGATAATACGCTACGGTATATGCAATCACAAAAAGCCAAAACAAAGACAGGAAGTCATATAACGCCATTAATAAAGGCCTTTGAAATACATAGTAACCGATATCTGCGTTAAACAGCGGATCAGTTTTACCGAAGTCTATGGCATGGATATAATTCAAAGCCTTTTGATAAAACAGTTCTTTGCTTAAAAATGCTCCGATCAAGGAAACAACCGCCGCTACAGAAAAATTAGGCAGCTTCCTTACTGGAAGGGCGTTCTCCTTGAAGTACCGGTTGATGTTTTTCTTGATAAAAACATTGGTCAAACTTAATATAACGAACATCAAAACAAATACGATTGCTGAAGAAGCCGCTTTATAAAGGATATTGGTGATATAGACCCCGGAAAAGTCTCCGATTTCATTAAGCTGCAGAACGTCCATATAGATACTGCTGCCAAGAATGACAGCAGCAAGAACTAGGGCAATAAAAGCAGCAAAAAGTATAGTATTTTTAATTTTTTTCATCCCTTTTTCTTTTTCAAAATCATAAATCATAAATCACGACTCCTTATTCGCCCATCACCTTGATGATCAGTTTTTTTCTTCTCTGACCGTCGAATTCAGCGTAATAAACCTGCTGCCAGGGACCCAGATCCAACTTTCCGCTGGTAACAGGTACAATGACCTGATGACCTATCAAAATATTTTTCAGATGACTATCCCCGTTATCCTCTCCGGTTCTGTGGTGTTTGTAGTCCGCCCGATAGGGAGCAAGTCTTTCAAGCAGTTCATCGATATCTTGAACGATGCCGTCTTCAGCATCATTGATATAAACCCCTGCAGTAATGTGGGCAGCCGAAACAAGAACCATCCCTTCCTTAATTCCGCTCTTATGGAGGGCATCCTCAACCCTGGAGGTAATATTGATATACTCTCTTCTCTTTTTAGTATCAAAATATAAATATTCTGTATGAAACTTCATGGAAGAAACCTCCCCGATCTCTATACAATATTCATGGGAAGAATGATTCAGACTATCTCTTCCCGCTGCTGTTCATTCGCAGTTGTTATCCTAAAAGTATACACAAGAAAATTCTTATTCAAACAACGCTTCGACGAATTCCTTCGCATCGAACCTCTGAAGATCTTCCATTTTTTCTCCGACTCCGATCAGCTTTACAGGAATTTTCAGTTCAGACTTGATAGCTATGACAATACCGCCTTTCGCAGTTCCATCCAGTTTAGTAAGAACAATCCCTGTAATATCCGCGACTTCACTGAAGGTTTTTGCCTGGGATATAGCATTCTGTCCTGTGGTTGCATCCAAAACAAGCAGTGTTTCTCTGGCTGCTCCGGGAAGTTCACGGTCAATAACTTTGGATACCTTTTTTAACTCTTCCATTAAGTTCTTTTTCGTGTGAAGCCTACCGGCAGTATCGCAAATCAAAACATCAATCTTTCTTGCCTTGGCTGCCTGGACTGCATCGAAAACAACGGCTGCAGGATCAGATCCTTCAGACTGCTTGATAATATCCACGCCAACCCTATTCGCCCAGATTTCCAGCTGATCAATCGCCGCGGCTCTAAAGGTATCCGCTGCCGCCATGATGACTTTTTTATTCTTTTGCTTGATCAGATTTGCTATTTTTCCGATGGAGGTGGTTTTACCAACTCCATTGACTCCAATGACAGTAATTACACAAGGAGAGTTTGCAATATTGAGTTCGGATTCATTTTCCGTCAGTATCTGAATCAGTTCCTCTTTCAAGAGCTTCTTGATGGAGCTCGGATCTGTCAGCTTGTTCTCTTTAACTTTCTTTTTGAGATCTTCAATAATCTTCATGGAGGTCTCAATACCGATATCGGATGTGATCAGAATTTCTTCCAGTTCTTCAAACAGCTCGTCATCAATCTTTCCAAAAGAAACCAGTACCTGATCTATTTTTTCGGTAATCCCTTTTCTTGTTTTCTGTAGTCCTTCCTTCAGTCTGTCAAAAAAGCCCATAGTTTTCCTCCGTTTTCTTATTTTAGCTGGCCTTCTCGCCCATTTTCATGGAAATGATCTTGGATACCCCATGCTCTTCCATGGTTACCCCATACAAAGTATTGGCAGCTTCCATGGTACCCTTTCTGTGAGTAACCATGATGAACTGGGTTTGCTCCGTAAACCGACGGATATAGTCTGCAAACCGGTATACATTCGCATCATCCAACGCTGCTTCAATTTCGTCCAAAATACAAAAAGGTGTCGGCCGCAGACGAAGAATGGCAAACAGCAGCGCTATGGCTGTAAATGCTCTTTCTCCACCGGAAAGCAGCATCATGTTCTGCAGTTTCTTTCCGGGAGGCTGCACCTCGATCTCAATCCCGCTTTCAAGTACATTATCCTTGTCGACCAGGATCAACTCTGCTCTTCCGCCATCAAAAAGCTCTTTAAAGACCTTGTTGAAGTTGAAGTTGATCAGGTTGAACTGCTCCATAAACTGCTTTTTCATGATGGAGGTCATTTCTCCGATCACTCTTTGAAGCTTTTCCTCCGCCTGTTCCATGTCGTTTCTCTGGTGGGACATGAATTCATAACGTTCCTTGGTTTTGATATACTCTTCGATGGCAGCCACATTGACAGGTCCCAGTTCCTTGATTTCGCTCCGGTACTCATTAATCTTCTTTTGGGCCTGGGGGATGCTTCCGATATCCTTTTTCAACTCCAGCGCATTGGTATAGGTAAGTTCGTATTCATCCCACATCCGGTTCTGGATGGCTTCCATTTCGGATTCGAATTTTGCTCTTTTTACTTCAATTCGGTTATATTCTTCCTGCAGCAGCACAATATTCTTATTGATGTCATTGATCAGGTTGACGGTATCGAAAAGTTCTTCTTCAAGGACTTTCCGTTCTTCGCTGATCCTGTCGATCTCCAGGGTTTTCCCGGTCTTTTCTTCTTCAAAGCCTTTAATGATATGCCGCAGGCCTTCGTTTTTTTCATTCAGGGATTGAATTTCTTCCCTGTTCCTTATTTTTTCACTATTTTTCCTGTTAATACTCTTTTCCAGTGCATCTTTATCTCCCGTGATTCTTTCCAGTGATTCCTTCACGGATTCCAGGCTTTCAACAAAAGAATTCACGGAGATTTTAAAGTCAGTGATATCATTGTGCAGCGCATCACGGACGGATTGATCCTCTTTATGCTTTTCCTGATGCTCGGCGATAATCCTCTTTGTCTCTGCGATATTGGCTTCGATATCATTCAGTTCCCTTTCATACTTCTGAAGCTCAACGGCTGTTTCGGCTTCCTGTCTTGTCAGCTGTTCCTGTTCCTGTTTCAGCATCTCCATCTTTGCTTCACATTTTTTGATGTTTTCTTCTATTTGAGCAAGGTGGCTTTCATCACGGATTCGGATCAGTTCGTTGTTCTTGATCTTTTCCTCTTCCTGCAAGATTTCAGCGGTTACTTCTTCCAGCATGGAAATGATGGTTTTAATCTTCTCATCCACATCTTTTTCCTGGAGCTTTAATTTCTCGACTTCATCATATAATTCCTGTATTTCCCTGTTTCTGCTCAGGATACCCGGGCCTTTGTTCTCAACACTTCCGCCGGACATAGAACCGCTGGTGCTGAGAATATCTCCCTCCAGCGTAACTATTCTGAAGCTGTAACCGAATTTCTTTGCAATCCTTATTCCTGCATCCAGGTTTTCAACAACGACAACCCTTCCGAGAAGACTTAAAACAATCCCTGAGAATTTGGAATTGCATTCTACCAGGTCCGAACCCACACCGCAGAAACCTTCTTGGGATTTGATATCCCTTAGAAGGTTTCCTTCAAAGCTCTTTCCATTTACTGCACTGATCGGCAGGAAGGTCGCTCTTCCTAAACGATTCCTCTTTAAATATTCAATCGCCTTCTTTGCGTCTTCTTCCGTATTGGTTACTATATTTTGCAGCGCACCGCCCAAGGACATTTCGATGGCTGTCTCATATTTCTTGTCAACGGTGATCAACTGTGCCAAAGCGCCATAGATCCCTTTTCCAAGGTCCGGCGACTGCCGGCATGCTTGCAGCACCTCTCGAACGCTTCGATTATATCCTTCCAGGTTCTTTTCCATATCCTGAAGCATTTTTTGGCGCGAGAGTTTAAACTGTATATCCGACTTCACCTTGTTTTCGATTTTCCTGTTTTCATCCAGGCTTGTTTCGAGCTCTTTTTTTTCTTTCCCCAGTTCTTCCGCTTTGGACTTTGAGTATTTTAGCTCTTCCTTGGTCTTCCGGATATTTTCAGCCAGATCTTCCTTTTTCATTCCTTCCTTGTCCTTTTCCAAGGTCAGAAGGTAAACATCATTATGAATACTGTTATGCCGTTTTTTTAGGTTTTCCATGTGGGACTTGACATTATTGATCTGTGTCTTCTTATCGGACATAATGTCCAGCTTGTCCATGATACTGGACTTCAAGTTCTCTATATATCTTTCATTTTCATCAAGAGTAGCAAGGATCGCTTCCATCTGCTTTTCGTATTCTGTCAGCTTGATGGAATAATCATTCAGCTTTTCGTTGAGGTAAGCAATTCTCTTCTGTTTGGTTTGTTCCTCTTTGGAAAGCTCTTCCGCCTTCATATTGATTTCAGCAATTTCCGAATCGATTCTGGCAATATTCTGGTTTAAATTGCTGATCTTTTCTTCGTTCAGCTTGATCTCGGAATTGCATCTTTCGAGATTCCCTTCGAGACCGTAGAACTCCTGCCGTGAAGCTTCCAGCTTTTCTTCAAGACTTTTCATAAGCTCGGTCTTTTGCTTGTTTTTAACGGTAATATCTTCAAGTTTCCTGTTTTCACCCTCGATATTCTCACGGATGGTCCCGTATTGTTCTTCCAGTTCCTTCAGCTTTTCCTTGAATTTTGAGATGTTTTCTATATAAACATTGACTTCGAGTTCTTTCAAATTCTCACGGAGGTTCAGGTATTTCTTTGCAACTTCAGCCTGCTGTCCCAAGGGTTCCAGCTGATTTTCAAGTTCATTGATGATATCGTTGATTCGGACCAGATTCTGCTTAGTCTGATCCAGCTTTTTCTCGGCTTCGAGTTTTCTTACCTTGTACTTCATGATTCCGGAAGCTTCTTCAAAGATATGACGGCGGTCTTCTGACTTTGTACTTAAGATCTCATCAACACGTCCCTGTCCAATGATGGAGTAGCCGTCTTTTCCGATACCGGTATCTAAAAACAGCTCATGAATGTCTCTAAGACGACAGGACGTCTTGTTGATAAAATATTCACTTTCTCCAGAGCGGTAGACACGTCGAGTTACAGTTACTTCCGTATAATCCACAGGAAGGGTGCTGTCGGAATTATCTATGGTCAGGGAAACCTCAGCAAACCCCAGGGGTTTTCTGTGTTCTGTTCCTGCAAAAATAACATCCTCCATTTTTGCGCCTCTTAAAGTTTTGGCACTTTGTTCCCCCAAAACCCATCGCACGGAATCAGCAATATTGCTCTTACCGCTTCCATTGGGTCCGACAACAGAGGTAATCCCTGAATTGAAATCCAGGTTGATTTTGTCTGCAAATGATTTGAAACCTTGTATCTCAAGCTTTTTTAAATACAAATCCTACACCCCGTAATACTTCATATTAAATAAACTCTAAATAATTTTAACATAAATCAAACCCTTGGCAAATAAGAATTTATATTTCAATACTTCATCCGCATTGGATTCTTGTTGATGCATAAACCTATCTGCTTGATAAACTGGATACTATTTGGAATTACTTGAACAGTTTTTGTTGATCATCACGAAAAAAGCTATGTAATATGAATTACATAGCTTTCTGAAAGTTCAGTTTAAAACCGGTTCGGTCTGCTTGGAATGATGGCCCATGCAACAAAATATGCAATCAGCCCGGTTCCAACGCTCATAAATGTAAAGATCACAGCCAGAAGCCGGATGATGGTCGGATCAATATTGAAATATTCTCCGATACCGCCGCAAACGCCGCCGATCTTTTTATCCGCATCAGATAAATATAATCTTCTATCCATAAATATCCCCTCATAAAATCGATTTACTATATTTTACGACCAGGGTAGGATTTTGTCTGATATTCTCCACGGAGAAGAGCTTATCTTCTCACATTAAAGCTCATAAACTGCACTGGAGGATAAAACTTTGATATCCTTCTTTGTAAGCACCTCGATCGCCCGATCCGGCTCTTCGACTCTGAGAATAACATAAGCTTCATCACCAGGTCTGCCGACAAAAGCATACATGTACTCGATTCCAATGGATTCTTTATCGAGAATATCCAGTGCAACGGACAATCCGCCCGGTTGATCGCTTACGCCAATGGCAATGACACTGGTGCAGCTAACGGTGAAGCCGTTGTCTTTTAATGCTGCTTCAGCCTTTTCAGGATTGTTGACGATGAGCCTCAAAATCCCGAAATCAGTAGTATCCGCAATGGATAGGGCACTGATGTTGATTTCATTTTCCCCCAGAATCTTGGTAACCTCAGCGAGCCTTCCGGATTTGTTTTCAAGGAATACGGAAATCTGTTTAACTAACATAATCTCTCCTCCTTCAGTTTTTCATCAATTCAGATTGATGAAAGTTATAACAAGGATTAGGGTTGGGATCCGATGATATACACCTTTTCCCAATTCTTAACCCAAAGCTTTTATAATGAAAACTATAGTTTACGCTTGTCAATAACTCTCTTGGCTTTACCTTCACTTCTTTCAATGGATTTAGGTTCTACCAGCTTAACTTTAGCGTTGATTCCGAGGGTGCTTTCAATTTCTTTCCTGATCTTTCTCTCGATATCCTCGATGCGCTTCACCTCATCCGAGAATAAGTTGGGGGTCATTTCAACCCAAACTTCAAGGCTATCCAGGTTTTCAATTCTGTCCACAATCAGAAGATAGTGCGGTGCCGTTTCACCGATTTCGAGCAGTACGCTTTCTATCTGGGACGGGAATACGTTGACTCCTCGAATAATCAGCATATCATCTGATCTACCTGTTACTTTACTCATCCTGACCAAGGTTCTGCCGCACTCACAAACTTCATAGTTCAAAGATGAGATGTCTCTTGTCCTGTAACGGATCAATGGCAAGCCTTCTTTGGTAACAGTTGAGAATACAAGTTCACCCTTCGTTCCCGGCGGCAAAACTTCTTCAGTAACCGGATCAATGATCTCGGGAATGAAGTGGTCTTCCTGAATATGCAAACCACATTTGCATGGACATTCCGTAGCGACACCCGGGCCGATGATTTCGCTTAACCCATAGATATCAATGGCCATGATGCCCAAGCGTTCTTCAATCTCGTTACGCATATTGGTAGACCAGGGTTCAGCACCAAACACACCAGACTTCAATTTCAAATCTTCCTTCTTGATTCCTGCTTCTTCCATTTCCTCAGCCAAATACAAAGCATAAGATGGTGTACACGCCAAAAGGGTAGTTCCAAAATCCTTCATGATCTGGAGCTGTCTTTTCGTATTTCCACCTGAAATCGGAATTACGGATGCGCCTATCCTTTCTGCGCCGTAATGTGTACCCAGACCGCCTGTAAACAGGCCATAGCCATAGGCAACCTGGATAAAGGATTCCTTGCTTCCACCGGCCGAGGTCAAGGTTCTTGCCATGACTTCAGACCATGTATCCAAATCTCTTCTGGTATACCCTACGACCGTTTGTCTTCCTGTAGTTCCGGATGAAGCGTGGATTCTTACGATCTCACTGAGCGGTACAGCAAACAAGCCATAGGGATAGGTATCTCTCAAATCCTGTTTGTAGGTAAAAGGAAGATTTTTGAGATCATCGATGGATTTGATATCGCCGGGCTCAATCCCCTTTTTCTGCATCTTGTCCCGATAGAAAGGCACATTGTGGTAGATTTTTTTGACGGTATTGATGAGTCTTTCCGTCTGTACTCTGGTCATCTCTTCCCTGGACATACATTCGTATGTCGGATTCCAGAACTTCATAGTACAACCCCCTGTGTTCAATTAATAATTAAGAATGAAGAGATAAGAATGAAAAGCAAAATCAAACAGGAAGAGAAGCTTAAAATCATTCTGATCCCAAGCCTATCTTCATGTTGTTTCAACTTTCAGCACTCGACTCTCAACTATCATGAAGCCTATCCATTCCCCCGTGGAAATGGCTTTCAGGGATTACGGAAAAGACCGCCCCACACAAAAGCATCAGGCTATATGTTCGTTTTATGAATGGTATCCTGCTTCAAAGGCCTTTACGTTTACATCCAGGAATTTTGCAGGTACGGTTTCGGTGATGGCCTCGATCCAGGTTTCCTTCCGGATATCGGTGGATTTTGCCATCAATCCCAACAAAACAATATTGACTGCTTTAATATTACCACATTCTTTGGCAATTTTTAAGGCATCAATTGAAATTGTGTTATTATAATGAGACTTAATTTTATCAATAATGTTTTCCGGATATTTTGCTTTTCCGATGATGACTGGCATAGGGTTAATTTTCTGCTCGTTGACGATCATTTTGCCGCCGTCTTTCAGAAATTCAATCCAGCGAAGGGCTTCCAGCTGTTCAAAAGCAACGATCAGGTCTGCTTCTCCCTTTTCAATCAACGGCGAATATACCTTTTTGTCAAATTTGACGTAGGTGACAACGCTGCCGCCTCTCTGGGACATCCCGTGTACTTCGGAAACCTTGACATCAAAGTTCATCTTCAGTGCGACATTTCCTAAAATTCTGCTGGCAAGCAAGGAACCCTGGCCACCGACACCGACTAACATGATATTAAGCTTATCCATTCAGATCACCAGCCTTTTCTATCGCATTTATATTGCAGAGTTTTGTACACAGTTTGCATCCAACGCAAAGGGCTTCATTGATTTCGATTTTGTCCCCTTTGTCGACAATCGCAGGACAGCCGATGGCCAAACAGAGTTTACACTTTTTGCACTTCTCGTTGTTGATGGTTAATGGTCCGTCGAATTGAACGTTTTTCAAGAGCGCACACGGACGCTGTGAAATGATCACGGAAGGTTCCTCTGCCGCAATCTCCTGCTTGACGACTTTTTCAAACTCTTTAATATCAAAAGGATCAACCACCGCGACTCTTTCTACTCCTACTGCTTGAGCCAGCTTTACAAGATCCACCTGTTTTGCCGGTTCTCCCTTGATAGTAAACCCTGTTGTAGGATTGTGCTGGTGTCCGGTCATACCGGTGATAGAGTTATCAAGGATGATGACTGTCGAATTCCCTTTGTTGTAAACGATGTCAATCAACCCGGTAATTCCGGAATGAATGAAGGTTGAATCGCCCAAGATGGCAACTGTTTTCTTTGCAAAATCCTTGCCTCTTGCTTTTTCCATACCATGAGCGCCGCTGACACTGGCTCCCATACATACACACGTATCCATAGCCTCTGTCGGTGGAAGGGCTCCAAGTGTATAGCAGCCGATATCCCCGCTGACAACAAGTTTTAATTTCTTCAACACGTGGAACATTCCTCTGTGCGGACAGCCAGGACACATGACCGGTGGCCGGACAGGAACAACGTCGTTGATCGGCGATTTAACTTCAATCTTTTTATTAAGAATTTTTTCACTGATCAGTTGCGCACCAAGTTCACCGATGACAGGTAACTTATCCTTCCCGATGACTTGTATGCCTAGTTTTTTCACCTGGTTTTCAATGAAAGGTTCCAGTTCTTCAACTACATAAAGTGCTTTCACTTCCTTGGCAAAGTCGGCAATGAGCTTTTCTGGAAGCGGATGAACCATACCAAGTTTCAGATAGGAAACATCTCCAAAAGCTTCTCTCGCGTACTGATATGCAATACCGCTGGTAATGATGCCAATTTCCTTGTTTCCCCATTCAATTCTGTTTAATTCCGTTGTATTTGAGAATTCACGAAGGGCCGCCATTCTCTTTTCAACTTCGACATGCCTTTTTCTGGCCATAGCCGGCATCATGACATATTTATCAAAATTCTTCTTATATTCTTTCAGTTGATACTCTACTTTATCTCCCAGTTCAACAACACTTTGAGAATGGGCAATTCTTGTGGAAAGCCGGACGAACATCGGACAATCGAATTTTTCACTAAGCTCGAAAGCCATCTTTACATAATCCTTGCATTCCTGGCTGTCTGCCGGTTCCAGCATCGGCACCTTGGAAGCTCTGGCATAGAATCTGCTGTCCTGCTCATTCTGAGAGCTGTGCATTCCGGGATCATCTGCCACCATGATGACTAGACCGCCGTTGACACCGGTATAGGAAACTGTGAACAACGGGTCTGCAGCAACGTTTAATCCGACATGCTTCATAGAACATATCGCTCTTGCTCCTGCAATGGATGCCCCGATCGCCACTTCCAGTGATACCTTTTCATTGGGTGACCATTCCGAGTAGATTTCGTCGTACTTCGCAATATTTTCTGTAATTTCAGTACTGGGCGTTCCTGGATAGGCTGCTGCAACAGTAACTCCTGCTTCATAAGCCCCTCTGGCAACCGCTTCGTTACCAAGCATTAGTTTCCTCATAAAATCCCCCATTCAAAAAAATTAGAATTGTCAAAACCTTTGGCAATTCATGAAAGCAAATGATATATTTAATATTTTAATCGCTACACTTCTAATTGTAAATTGAAAATATCACAAAAACCTGGCATTCCTATTGATTTCTCAAATCAATGACTCTTTTTGCCTTGCCTACAGAGCGTTCGATGGTCTTTGGGTTGACAAGCTTGACTTTTGCATCAATCTGCAGTACTGTCTTGAGTTTATGTCTTATTTCATTTTCAAGCTTTTCAAGCTCACTATAGCGCTCCAGCATTTTTCCATCGATCAGCTCAACATTGATTTCGATGTCATCCATATACCCTTTTTTCTTTACAATGATCTGGTAGTGAGGCCCAATGTGTTCCATACCTACCAGTACACTTTCAATCTGAGACGGGAATAC
Organism: Clostridia bacterium; assembly: GCA_026418695.1. Lineage (GTDB taxonomy): Bacteria > Bacillota > Clostridia > Acetivibrionales > JAFADI01 > SKW158. The sequence goes on along the minus strand of JAOAAU010000052.1, from coordinate 39,010 downwards.
GTTCACACCCCGGATGATGAGCATATCATCCGTTCTTCCCAGTACCTTGTTCATGCGGACATTGGTTCTTCCGCATTTACACTGTTCGGGATTGAGAATGGTGATATCCTTGGTTCTGTAGCGGAGCATTGGAATTCCTTCTTTGGTGAGGGTCGTAAGTACCAATTCTCCCTTTTGTCCATACCCCAGGGTATTTCCGCTATCTGATTCAATAATTTCAGGATAATAATGATCTTCATTGATATGCATTCCGCATTGATGTATACACTCTCCGGAAACACCAGGTCCAACAATTTCGCTTAAACCATAGTTTTCCGTTGCAAGGATTCCCCATCTCTTTTCGATTTCAGCTCTCATTTCAGGAGTATGGCCTTCGCCCCCAAACAACCCTAATCTGAGTTTATGCATGCCCTTTTTGACGCCCATTTCTTCAGCTATTTCAGAGAGGTATAATACATAGGAGGGAGTTCCTACGATGATGGTCGCTCCGAAATCCTGCATCAGCATCATCTGCCTTTCAGAATTGCCGCTGGAAGCTGGAACAACAGTGATTCCAACCTTTTCAAGACCATAATGCAATCCGAAGCCTCCGGTAAATAACCCATATCCGAAAACCACCTGCGCGATATCCTCATCACTTCCGCCAGCAGCAACAATCAATCTTGCCACTGACTCAGACCAATTTTCCATATCTCTTCTTGTATATCCAACAACGATTGGCTTTCCGGTTGTCCCTGAGGATGCATGAATACGAACGATCTCCTTCATCGGAACAGCAAACAGGCTGTAGGGATAGTTGTCTCTCAAGTCATTCTTGGTTGTAAACGGAATCTTTTCGATGTCTTTTAATGTTACGATATGTTCAGGCTTCAAGCCGATTTCATCAAAACGCTTCTTGTAAAACGGCACGTTCTCGTAAGCCCTTTTAACAACATCCTTTAACCTTTCAAGCTGAACAGCCTCCATTTCCTTTCTGGTAAGGCATTCAGCCTCCTTGTTCCAAATCATTGTGATTCCCCCTCTGATCCATCCGATAAATCAATATTAAAATATTTTTATAAGCAATCCATTTTTTGTTTAAAGCAATCCAAAAATTCCTGTCTTAAGCAATATCATAACAAAGACCGAAGTAATCGCCGTTAGAATTATGGAAAATACAAAAGCTACGCGGATCACCTGTGTTTCTTCTCCGAGCTTATCAATCGAGGCTGCAGCATTCTGTAGCTTGGCCGGTGAAATAACACTGGCAAGACCTCCACCAAAGGCAAGTCCGGCAGTAATTACAAGGATTCCGCCCAGACCCATGTTCAGGTTCTTTGCAGTCGTCATGGAGTATTTGGCAAACATCGCTATGGTGGATGCCTCACTTCCTGTTATAAACCCTCCAAAGAGACCAATGAAGGAGACGACAGCGCCATACGCGTTCTGGAAAAACAGTGAAGATGAGTCTGCAAGAACTTTCACCATGCTGCTGGCAACAAATTTCTTCGATGCCATATCAAAGCCCGACATATTCATGACTTCACCGATGGCAAAGAAGATCGCCGCAGAAAATACAGGTCTTGGAGCTCTTTTCCACCAGGTCTTTATAGTATCCTTCAGCTGTACTGAAGTTGGGCGCAGGAATGGAATAGAGAGCAAAATACTCACAAAAATCCAGGTATATGCATTCCAAAGCGCTCTTGTATCGATAGCCTTTCCATCGGCACTAACTCCGAGAATCGGTACTTTTTGAACCTTATAGAGATAATTGAAGATGTCTTTCGGGATATTCAAAGCCAAAATCACTACGATTAAGAGGATCCATGGCATTAATGCCTTCCACAAAGGATATTTCTTTTCATAATCAAGTTCTTCCTTACTTAATCTGCTTTTATCAATCACCTTTTTTCCAGTTACAAGCAGATAAATGACCATGGCACCAATGACGGCCAAGCCGCAAAGTATCCCTGTGAGGACTACAAGATTTTCAACCCTGTTGGTGAAATAGGACACAATACCGATTACCAAGCCGGTAATCAGGCATGGCAGAGCACCCTCCTTGATTCCTTTCCACTTGTCTACGATCCATAGCATACAAAAGCCAATCAAAGTGGATACAATCGGTAAAAACATGAAGAATACGCTGCCTGCTTGTGCAAGTGTGATTTCATTTCCTTTACCGAGAAACCCGTTTGCAATATCCACAAATACGACGATGGGCGCACCCAATAGGGCGTAAGTACACAAGGAATCATAGCCGATGGCAGGAAGTGCAATAGCTACGTAGGTCGAATAACCCATGGCTAGCAAAATCGGCGGGAGTAAAGATACCGGCGTTGCTCCAACAGCAACCATCAGTGTTCCAAATCCGATATTGATGAGCATAATTTGAACTGCACGGTTCTCGCTTGCTATTGTTTTAATAAAGATGATGATTCTTTTCAAGGCTCCGGTTTTCTCCATATAAGCCATTTGAAGAAGTGATGTGGCTACGATCAGAGAAACGGAAAAAGATTTTATCAAACCTGCTGCTGTAGATCTCATGATGACTTCAAAAGAGGTTTGAAAAAAGAATAATGCTACTGCTGAAATGACGATCCAACCGACAATACCACTAATATCCGCCGGTTTTTTCCAAATAATGAGCATACACAAAATTACCGCAATCGGTAATAATGTCAATAAGAGTGAACTCACAGACCCCATGTCCTACCATCCTTCCGATATTTAACTTATCTACTCTACTGTTCTACCCATGCTACCTTCCTACGAAGGGCAAAAAACTTTTCTCGTTCAATATCATACAATATTCGCAAAAAAAAATAAAGAAGTTTTTACGCTTCTTTACTTTTATTCTAAAGATTTTTACGTTTCCTTATTCTCTCACGTAAAGAAACTTATGTTCACCTCAGGATATCTACCATAGATTTTTCCAGGGCTTTCAGCTTAATCCTCAATTCATCAATTTCGTAATCTTCCTTTTCCTGCTTCAAATCCAGCTTAAGTATTTCTGTCAATTCATCCAACTCTTCCTTCAAGGTCTCCATCATTTCGACCACTGCAAGCCGTTTGAACGTATAGCTGACTTCCGGTTTTTCAGTGCTTTGGATGACCCTGTTGGCATTGACGATATAAGATTCCCCTTTGGAAGGAATGATGGATTCTACCCCGAACTGCTCCTTGATGAAGCCTGCAAACTCCAGCATGCCTTCTTCTTCGCCATGCACGATAAACACCTGTTTCGGTTTCTTCTTGAACTTTCCGATCCAACCGAGTAGTCCTTCTTTATCCGCATGCCCTGAGAAACCGTCGATCATTTCAATTCTTGCATTGACGTTGATCTCTTCTCCCAACAGCTTCACCTTCTTGGCGCCGTCCACAAGCTTCCGGCCTAAAGTCCCGATCGCCTGGTAGCCTACAAAAAGAATGGTGGATTCCTTTTTCCAGAGGTTATGCTTCAAGTGATGCTTGATTCGGCCGGCTTCACACATACCGCTGGCAGAAATAATGATGATATTGTCCTTTCTTTCATTCAGGGCTCTGGATTCATCCGGGCTCTTTGTAAACTGCAGGCCTGGAAAGTCCAACGGATTATCCCCGTTTTCAATGTACTTTCTTGCTTCTTCATCATAACAATCCAGATTTCTTCTGAAGATATCTGTCGCAGAAGTAGCCAGAGGACTGTCTACGAAAACAGGAATACTGAAGAGTCTTTGTAGTTTTTCGTCAAACTTTTCCCGCTGCTTGTGGAGGTCATAGATGATTTCTTGTGTACGTCCCACTGCAAAGGAAGGAATGATTACATTTCCGCCTCTCTCAATGGTTTCATTGATGATATCCACAAACCGGTCAACCTTGTTGGTCTTATCCTGGTGAAGTCGGTTTCCATAAGTCGATTCTATGACCAAATAATCTGCGCTGTCGATGACGGACGGATCACGAAGAATAGGTATATCCTTATTCCCAAGGTCTCCGGAAAATACAACCTTGGATTCTTCCCCGTTTTCATTCACCCATACTTCAATAATAGAAGATCCGAGAATATGTCCCGCGTCATTATACCGAACTTTCAAGTCATCCTTCAGCTGGATGAGCTCACCGTATTTCACGCTTCTAAAAAGTTTGATACAATCCAATGCATCCTGACAGGTATATAATGGTGCTATCGGGTGCTTTCCGGATCTTTGCCGCTTTCGGTTCAGCCATTCTGTTTCAATTTCCTGGATGTGTCCGCAGTCCGGGAGCATGATGCTGCACAAATCAACAGTTGCTTGAGTTGCGATCACTTCTCCCTTGAACCCTTCAATATAAATTTTGGGGATTCTGCCGCTGTGGTCGATGTGGCAATGGGTCAGGAAGATATAATCAATTTCTGAAGGATTGAATGGAAAAGCCTCTGCATTTAGGGCTGTTTCCTTGGAGTGTCCCTGAAACATCCCGCAGTCTACCAGAAACTTGGTACTTTTGGTTTCAACGTAGTAGCAGGAGCCGGTAACGGTTTTTGCTGCACCTAAAAATGTGATCTTCATGTAAGCACCCCACGATCATTTTGTCGATTTTTAAACCCTAATTATACTATTCGACACAGTTTTTCATTTTCCTTTTTTTCGCCAGTTTCCATAGTTTCTATCCTATTTCAAACATGCACTGCATCATTTGAGAGCCGCTTAGTCTTTGAATCAACTTGACACTAAGTGAATTCCTTACGATTCTAATAAAAAAAGACCCGGTTTGTCCGGATCTTAACTTTCAGCTTTGACCGTATTTTTCTTTTGCTCCATCAGCGGAGACACACATCGTGCCGTTACGGAAACCAAGACCACTGCACCGCCAATCAATGCCCACTGCCCGGGGGTTTCTCCCATGAACACCAATACCCATACCGGGTTTAGAATTGGTTCAATCACCGGGATCAACACCGCTTCAAGCGCCGTCACGTGTTTAATGGCGAACGCATATAGAATATAGGAAATTCCGAGTTGGACTATTCCCAGCAGTAAAAGGCCCAACCAGCTTTTTGTGCTTGGCATGGACTGAAACATAAAAGGCAGTCCACATACTGCCGTGAGGATATTCCCTAACAGAATGGATTCGATGGGGGATTCTGACTTTTGCATCCTCATAAAGATCGCCAATCCCGCAAAGGTGACTCCGCTGAGGATTGCGATGATGTTCCCCCAGATTCCGTCCAAAGTCAATTTGTCAACAAAAAACAAGGCCATTCCCGTAAAAACGAAAAAGATGGTGATCCAATCCATCACCTTGGTTTTTTCTTTTAGAAACCAGAATCCAAAGATGGCAACAAATATTGGCGCCGTATATTGAAGCAGAATGGCATTTGCAGCGGTGGTCATCTTATTTGCCGACACAAACAGGATGACAGTGCCTGCATAGCAGATGGACGCTCCAATTTGAGCAAAACTCCAATTGATCTTAGGCTTTCGGATATAAATTATAAAAACAACTGCTGCAATAGCGCTTCTCATCCCTGCAATGGCAATAGGATTCCATTCTACAAGCTTGATCAGCATTCCGCCAATACTCCAAAGAACGGATGTGATAATAAGAAATATGATTGCTTTGTAACGATCTTTTGCGTTGCTGTCTCCGATTGCTGAATTCATTGTTTTGACCTCACCAGAATATATTAATCCTTATTGTCTTTTTGTTCTTCGTTTTCAGTTTGTGCTTCACTTTCAGTCTTTACTTCTTCCTCTTTGTTTTCAGCAGCAGGATTGGGACGCTTTCCTAAGAAAAACAAAGCGGCTGCAGCAAACAAAAGAACCGTGCTGATGTTTTTATTGATCTTAAATCCGAACTTTCCCTCTGCGATCCCCAGAAGAATAAAGATCACTGCAATGCATAAAACCAGGATTCTCGAAAGTTTATAATTAATGTTCATGGTATTCTCCTCACCCAACCGTTGCGGCTGAACTATTTATCTTTTGACCGGGCATTCTTAGTCAATACAACCTTTATTATAACAGATAAATACATAATCTCAAACCAGAGATTCCCTTAATAGCATCACTGCATGCTTAAGATCATTGATGTTTGCTGTTTCAACCGGACTATGAACATACCGGCAAGGGATTGAAATCGCTCCTGAAGGAATACCGCCGGCCGTCAGGTGAATTGCTCCCGGGTCACTTCCGCCCTCTTCGAGTATCTCGAACTGATATGGAATATTGAGTCTTTTTGCACAATCCTCCAGAAGCTTCTTTATCTCCGGATGACAAATAACAGACCGATCTTTGATTTTGATTGCCGGACCAGCTCCGCATTTTACCTCCATGGGTTTGCTCTCCGGTTTGTCTCCAGTGAGTGTTACATCTACAGCAATGGCAATATCAGGCTTAATCCCATAAGCAGCCGTTTTAGCGCCCCTTAAGCCAAGCTCTTCCTGTACGGTAAAAACAAAATAGATTTCATTCTCTGTCTTCGGAAGATTTTTAATTGTTTCAATAACCACCGCGCACCCGCTGCGGTCATCCAATGCTTTGGAGATAATCATATCCCCTTCTTGAACAGCCTCACCTACAAAAGCTGCAGTATCTCCGATGCTTACTTTTTTTTCGGCTTCTGCCCTGGAGGCGGCTCCAATATCTATGTACATCTTTGAAAGCTTCAGATTCTTCATCTCATCCAACTTTTCTTCATAAAAAACTGCTCCGATGGTTCCGTTTTTGAATTTTACTTTCTGTCCCAAAGCATAAAACGGTGAAACCCAACCGATGCTTGAAAAGCGGATATAGCCTTTTTCATCGATGAAATTGGCCATCACACCGATCTCATCCATATGCGCAGCCACCATGATTTTCTTCCCATTTCCACGCTTTACACCAATCAAATTTCCAAGGGTATCAACATATACCTCATCCAAGACGTTTTGGATTTTATTCTTTATAACTTCCCGGATGTTCTCTTCGTTTCCGGCAACACCAAAAGCTCCTGTCAGTTCTTTTACCAAATCAAACATCTACCGTACCTCCATTTTTGATGGTTTGAATATAATCCGTATTTCTGCTCATCTCTCTCAAAGCCAAGGATACAATCTCCTTGCAGCTTTCATAATCTCGTTTGCTCATGACCGAAACCGGGGAATGAATATACCTGCACGGAACCGAAATAGAGGCCACTTTTACACCGCTGCGGCTTCTTTGAATCTTTCCGGCATCGTTGCCACCCGTTGTCGTCTGTTTGAATTGCACTTTGATTCCATACTTTTTGGACAGATCATAAATCAATCTGACAAGGTTTTTGTCCGCGTAGGAAGTTCTGTCCATAATGGTTAATGCGGCACCTTCTCCAAGCAAAGTAGAATAGTCCTGCTTATCAACTTCCGGCACATCGGAGCAGGTGGTTCCCTCAATAATCAGTGCTATATCCGGATTTACATTGTACGCTGCCACTTCCGAGCCTCTTAAACCGACCTCTTCCTGAACCGTAAAGCAGGCATAAAGATCGAATTCATACTGTCCCTTCAGCATTTCAATCAGCACCGCGCACCCGACTCTGTCATCCAGCGCCTTCGCTTTCACACACTCTTCTCCGAATTCAACATATTCACTATGGAAGGAGATGTAGTCACCCAAAGGAGCCAATTTCTCAGCCTCTTCCTTTTTCTCAGCGCCGATGTCAATATACAGGCTTTTCAGTTTAATATTGATTCCTCGTTCTTCCCGTTCCTGCATATGAATGGGTTTACATCCAATAACGCCAGGGATTTTAGAATTCCCAATCACTACTCTTTTACCGGGGAGGATTCTTTCATCGATGCCTCCCACCGTTTTAAATTTCAAAGTTCCGTTTTCACCGTAGCCAGTCACGATAAAACCGATTTCATCCATATGGGCGGAAAGCATAATCTTATAATCCGAGGAAGATCCTTTTTTATGTACAATCACATTTCCGATTGAATCCGTTTTGCACTCCAGGTTCATCTCAGAAACTTTATTTTTTATATATTCTCTCACAGCATCTTCATTTCCCGAGATGCCATTCAGTTCTGTCAGTTCTTTTAGAAGCACAACAATTCCTCCATTTCCGTTTCGGCTTTCACAATAAACCTTGCAGCCAGTTTTGCTGTGTTTTCAATATCATTGGCATGGACGGTCTCAACGGTTGTATGCATATATCTCACCGGAATAGAGAGAAGGATGGTGGGAATTCCCGAACGGGATACCTGAGTGGCCCAGGCTTCAGTTCCAGTATCTCCACGTTCAATATCAATCTGATAAGGAATATTCTCTGACTTCGCAATTTCAATGACTTTCTTGGTGAGTTTGGGATGAAGATTTGGACCTATTGCGACAGCCGGCCCTTTCCCCAATGCATAGGCTTCACCTTTTGGAGCATCAGGAATATCTCCGTGACAGGCATCGATGACGATCGCAATGTCCGGCTGAAGATTGTAGGAAGCGATTTCAACACCCGTAAGTCCGACTTCTTCCTGTGTTGTTGCTACTACATAGATATCTGAATCGAATTTGAAAGGCCTTAATTCCTTAAGTATTTCTATCAGTGAAGTGACACCGCACCGGTTGTCCAGAGTCTTTGAGCTTAGTTTTTTCCCTTGCAGCTCAAATGGAACTGCCTTGAAAGTGATGAGGTCCCCAATAGACACTTGTTCTCTAACCTTTTCAGGCGTCATTCCCATATCGATTCTGAGCTCACCCATTTTTACCGCTTTCTTTGCCTCTTCAGGCTTCAGCAAGTGCGGCGGTTTGGCTCCGATGATTCCAAGGAGATCAGACCTACCATGAACGATAACTTCCTGGGCGAGGAGAATCTTTGGGTCAATTCCTCCCACAGAAGTAAATCTAAGAAAACCTTTTTCATCGATTCCGCTGACCAGAAAACCTATTTCATCGTAGTGGGCAGTAATCATGATCTTCTTATTGCTTTTATTTCCCTTTTTAATGCCAATAACATTATAGAACCTATCTTCTTCAACGCTATCGCAATCTTTGCCGAAGCTTTCCTTGATATAATCCGCCATGGATTTTTCATAACCTGAAACGGCTGTATGTACGCTGAGTTCTTTCAAAACACTGATGCATTCCATTGCTTCACCTCAATCTGCTGTTTATCATATTATATACTAAAAGCTTGCTGCTGATTCTCGACTCTTCGACTATAGCCCAGTTAACAAATTCATTATACCAAATGCTTTCCAGAGATAAAACCAAAATTTACTCTTGACTCGCCTTTCATTTTCGAATATACTATTCCATGTCACTCGCGAGAAACACTTGAGTTGATGATAGAAATCGTTAGACAAAGAAGATGTTTCTCAATCCTATGGGGAGATTCCCGAGCGGCCAAAGGGGGCAGACTGTAAATCTGTTGTCTCTGACTTCGATGGTTCGAATCCATCTCTCCCCACCAAAAAACAACTGATATGAAATCATATCAGTTGTTTTTTTATATAAAAAGACCGCTTAAAAGCAGTCTTTTTATAATTGATATTCGGTTGTTCCTTATTGAATTTCCTTGGGTAAAGTGATCTCAAAGTTTGTGGAATAATCGAATTTATTCGTCGCCTGTAAGGTTGTGGCTTGCTTTACACCCTTTTCTTCCACAGTCATTGTAATATCGATAGAAATACTTTCAATTTGATAATTAGCTTTATTCACTGTTATTTCTAGATAATATTTTCCAAAATCTGCATTCTCCAATAGATCGTTTAAATCCTCATTACCAATAGCTCCGGTATTCAACAGGTCTTGAACAAATACATTGCCTTTTAAAACAATCTTATCAGCTTTTGAGCTATCCATCACTAAACCTGCATATACAGCTTCAGACCCTTTAAATGAGGCATTGATATTATTCTCAAAGATACTAACCGATAAATCTTCCGGCAGGGATTCCTTTTCCCAGTCTTCCGATAGAAATGACTTCATATACATTGCATTGTTTGCATAGTAATATTCCGAATCAAAATCCTGTCCCAGCATATTTGTCTTCGAGGTTGCATGCATTAATTTTTTACTTTTATCAAGTTCAATTACGCTGTTTACATTTATATTCATACTCAAAATATCAGCGCTTACTGCAATTTTTGCATCCATATTCGATTTCATTTTAGTAATGGACTTACCTGCTTGCGTAACTTTCTCAAAAACTGCCTTTACGTCTTCAAATTCCTTTGTGTCTCTGATCAAAACGGTCGAGGTTGATCCATCCCACGAAACTTTCTTTCCAAGTGCTTCAGCAATAAATCTTGCCGGGATGTAAGTCCTTCCGTTTTTAGCGTAGTTGACCGGAGCCACATCCAAAGGTACTTCCTTGTTGTTTACATAGGCTACGCTTCCGCCGGTTTTCAGATAAATTTCCGTTGAATCCTTATGTACGGTAACACTTTTTTCTGCGTCATTCCAAATTATATGCTGATCGTCATTGGGCACTCCCAGATTGACCAGGACTTCTCTTAACGGTAATAAGGTACGGTCATTCTGCTTGATGGGAACATCCTTATAGGTTGATACTTTTCCATCAATCATGATTTTTACGTTTGGACATTCGATGACGGCGCTATCTGCAAAAGTGACTACAGATGAAACTGCAACAATCATGAGTGTTAACATCACTGATATTAAAAGTTTCTTCATTGTATTCTTCCTCCAGTTTTTATTTACCTTTTAATACTAGCACTATATTTCTTTATTGTAAATAATGGGCAAATTGGAGACAAATCAATTTCAATACTTGATAAAGGAAAACCCGGCTTTCACCGGGTATTTAACTTTCATCAGGATAAAGAGTTCACTATATTTTTAAATACTCTTCCACGTTCTTCAAAATTTTTAAACATATCAAAGCTGGTGCTTGCCGGGGAGAGAATTACAACATCCCCTGCCTTCGACTGGGCATAGGCTGTTTCAACTGCTTCTTCATAGGTATTGACCTTGAAGGTTGGAATTTCTTCTGCATTCTCCGCCCTATTCATGGCAGCCTTCAATGCCTCTTCAATTTTTGGAGCAGTGGCACCGATTAACACCAGGCACTTAACCTTTTCCAGGATCGGATCCCCGATTTCGTCATACGGAATTCCTTTATCCTTGCCGCCGGCAATCAGAATTACTTTTTGCTTGAAGGTATTCAATGCGGCAATGGTTCTGGAAGGACTGCTGTCAATGGAACTGTTGTAAAACTTGACGCCGTTTAATTCTCTGACAAGTTCAATCCTATGTTCCACACCCTTAAAAGTCGTAGCGACTTTACGGATTGTTTCAGGTTTTACATAATCAATGGTTGCCGCTGCAGCAGCAAGGTAATTCTCTATGTTATGAACTCCGGGAATTACGATATCCTCTGCTTTTACGATCTCAGTCTCTTTCCCGTCTTTTATGTACAACAACTGCCCGCCTTTAAACGCTGCACCTTCTTTGATCTCATTTACCCTACTGAAAAAGACAGATTCATTTTTGACTTCCTGAGCAAAACTTCTGGTAATATCATTATCATAATTCAAAACTGTTTTAATTTTCCCGAAACCTTTCCGGTCATCCTGGAACCTGAAAATATTCTTTTTTGCATCCACATATTCCTCCATGGACTTATGGACATCCAGATGGTTCGGAGAAAGATTCGTAATCACAGCAACTTCCGGACTCTTCTTCATCGTGTGGAGTTGAAAACTGCTAAGTTCAAGAACCACTTTGTCCGATTCCTTGATTTCCTCTATTCTGCTAAGCAGCGGAGTGCCGATATTCCCCCCAAGCCAGCAATTGTATCCCTCTTCTTTAAGTATATTGTAAATTAACGTAGTTGTGGTGGTTTTCCCGTCACTTCCGGTAACTGCAATGATCTGCGCTGGACACAAATCAAAAAAGACTTCCATCTCGGATGTAATCTCTGCACCTCGTTCTTTTTCAGCAACAAGTTCAGGAATGTCAAACCGGATTCCCGGTGTTCTAAAAATCACATCAAACCCCTTCAGATTTTGCAGGTATCCTTCTCCTACACTGAACTTTACACTGGTTCCTTCAAAATCTTTTATCACCTGTTCCAGCTGTTCCTTACCTGTCTTATCAAAGGCGGTAATATCTACTCCAAAGGCTGAAAGATACCGTATCAACGGAATATTGCTTACGCCGATGCCTAAAACGGCAACCTTTTTATCACGGATCCCTGCCTTAAATTCGCTGATTTTATTATTCAACTTCCTACCTCCCGGTGTTTCTTTATCTTAACACTTACATTATTCTATGACAAAAAAAAAGAAGATTAAACCATTTTTTCAATATTCCCCTTGAATTCTTAAGCTCAAAAGCCTTAACTTATCCTTTTTCTTCAATCTGACCTAAACACTTCTTCTGCGCCTGGTGTATTTATATTGTAACAGCGTTTTCTCCCATTTTCTCTGCCACTTTTCCGACCCCATCATTTTAGCAAATTCTATGCACTGATTCAAGAATTCTTCCTCATCCTTCATTTCGTTCCTGACAATTCTTTCCTTGATGGCAGCAAAAGTCCCCATCCGGTCAAACAGGATGATATTTTCCTTGCAGATGATATATAGGATCGTTCCCACCATGGTATCGTGAACCATCAAGTGTTCAAATATTTCCGGTGTATATATTGTAAATTTAACTTGCAGCAGTTTTTCCCGGATCAGCTCTATCTTTAGTTTTTCATTGAAATGAATGTAGTCCTGCAACGGTGTGTTCTGTTTCAGGAGAAGAAGAAACTCATAATCATTTCCTGAATTACGGTCTCCTCTCGCCCTCGATCCATAAAGAACGATACTCATGATTTCTATTCCAAACTCCTGCACACACACATCCAGTACTTGTTTGAAGGAATTAACCACTCTGTCGTGTGAAGACAAATCCCAGCTCATCCATGTGCCCCCTAAAATAAATATTAAAAAATAAAATTTACCACTTGCAAAGATTCATAATATCTAGTAAAATAAGTATTGCTTCAAACGTGCGAGAGTGGTGGAACTGGCAGACACGCTAGATTCAGGTTCTAGAGCACTTCGGGTGTGTAGGGGTTCAAATCCCCTCTCTCGCACCAAACGATACTTACTTGATAAGTATCGTTTTTTTATGTTCATATTTCAAGATTTCTGAATTATGAAATATATCACCCATAAAAAATCTGTTTCTTTAGCATGAAACAAAGCCTAATTTCTTAGAAACCAGGGCTATTAGCCCTGGTTTTAATTTATCTGTCTATACCGCTCTAAATTCAATATTACTGCTTCTATTGCTTGTCCTTCATATAGAAGAAGGTTCGAAGCGGTTTGAAGTTGTACTTATTGCATAGAATGATTTGCTCCGTACTTCCTACAAATAAAATGCCCTCGTTCTTTAAGGAACTGTTAAACTTTTTATAGATGCCATCCTTGGCTTCCTCTGTAAAGTATATCAAAACATTTCTGCATACGATCAGATCAAATCCCTCCGGATACGGATCCCGAAGGAGATTATGGTGTTTGAATTCCACACAATTTTTAACTTCCTGCTTCACACTGTAAAGATCACCGTTTTTATTGAAATACTTTTCAGTAAAAGCCTTTGGCAAATTCTCAACACTCTTTGAAGAGTAAATGCCGATGTCGGCTTTTTCCAAAGCGCCCCGGTCAATGTCCGTGGCATGGATTTTGATTGCATTCAAAGGCAAAAATTTGTTCAGAACCATCACCAGGGTATAGGGCTCATCTCCGGTTGAACACGCCGCGCTCCAGATTTTCAGCGTCTTTGATTTCTGAAACAGCATCGGAAGCACTTCTTTTTCAAGAACTTCCCATTGTTCAGGATTTCGGTAGAACTCGGAAACATTGATGGTCAGGTAGTTGATAAACTCGTTGAATAAAACCTTATCCGTTTTTAAGGCCTTAACATAGGGGTCATACCCAACAAAATTATTCTTTGCTATCAGGGAATCAATTCTTCGTTTCATTTGTTTTTCTTTATAGCTGTTAAGATCAATGTTCGTCAAAGCAAAGATTTCCTTTTTGAATCCCTCATAATCCATCATATCATTTCTCCCCATGTATTTTATTTTAAAATCTCTTCAGTGTAAGAATTATTCATCTTTAATTTCAGGAAAGAATCTTTGAATTTCCACTGCTGCACTTTCCGGTGAATCCGAAGCATGGATCAGGTTTTTATACCTGTGAGCACCATAATCACCCCGAATCGTTCCAGGCAGAGCTTCGAAGGAACTGGTTTTACCCATCATTGTCCTCACAGTATTGATGGCCTGTTCTCCTTGAACAATCATCATCACTACAGGGCCTGAGGTGATATACTCTATCATTTCTCCAAAGATGGGGATGTCTTTCACATGTTCATAGTGCTTTTGAGCAATATCTTTCGGAATGGTTTCTACTTTCATGTGCAGAAGGTTCAGGTTTTTCCTTTCCAACCTAGAAATGATCTCCCCAACGAGTTTTCGTTCCACCGCATCGGGTTTAAGAATAATGAAAGTCTTTTCCATAGGCGCTCTCCATTTTAGCGTTTAACGCTCATTATCTATCTGTATTTTATCATAAGAAGCTTCCAAATAAAAGAATCTTATGATAGGATAATCAACATTATTCAACAAAATGTGAGTTAATTATTTCCTTTACTAAAGCACAAAACAAAAAGAGCTCCATTTGGAGCTCTTTTTGTTTTGTTAATATAATTAATCTTCTTTTTTAACGTTCATCAAATCGCCGATATTTACAGCCATATCTTCCTTGTGCTCGGAAGGTACTTCTTCCGCTTTTGCTGCTTCGCCTTCAGCTTTAGCCTCTATCTTTTCTTCCTTCTTCACAGGGTCGATCGGCGCTACTTCTTTGATGCTTAAGCCGATTTTCTTGGCTTCAACATTCACTTCTGTAATCTTTGCTTCAACAGTCTGACCGATCTCCAATACATCGCTCGGCTTGCCGATTCTCACGCTGGAGATTTGGGAAATGTGTACCAAACCGTCAATTCCCTTTTCCAATTCGACGAAAGCACCGAAAGGAACGATACGAACTACTTTTCCTTTCACAACGTCTCCAACCTTGAATTTGTTTTCAGCGTTATACCAAGGATTGTCTTCTGTTTTTCTATAACCCAGGGAAATTCTGTTCTTTGCTTTGTCAAATTCCAATATGGTAACAGAAACTCTATCTCCAAGCTTTAACACGTCGGAAGGATGTTTCACCTTTGTCCATGAAAGCTCGGATACATGAATCAGCCCGTCGACGCCGCCGATATCAACAAAGGCTCCAAAATCAGTGATGCTCTTTACAACACCATCAAACTTCTTGCCTACTTCGATATTATCCCAGATCTTGCTGGCATTCTGAGTCTTTTCTTCCTCAAGAATCGCTCTTGCAGAACCAACGATTTTTCTTTTTTGTTTATTGAATTCAAGAATTCTTACATTGATGACCTGCTTTAGGAATTCACTTAAATCTTTAACATAACGGTCACTGATTTGTGAAGCAGGTACGAATATTTTAACTCCGCCTGCATTGGCAATGACACCGCCGTTTACTACTTCGGTTACCTTTGCTTTTACCGGAGTCTTGTCTTCGGACGCCTTTTCGATCTTATCCCAATTCTTAAGCGCATCTACCTTTTTCTTGGATAATACGACGTTGCCTTCGCCGTCATTCACTCTGACAACAAAAACTTCCACTTCTTCTCCAACTTTCAGAGATGCCTCTGGTTTGAAATCCGGGTCATCAGAAAATTCTTCCATAGGTATGATTCCGTCAGACTTGTATCCCATATCAACAAATACTTCCGCATTGTTGTAACCGATGATCTTTCCTTTTACTGTTTGTCCTGACTGAAGCGTTACAAGTGAGCTTTCGAAAGCTTCCTTGAAACTCATTTCGTTCTCCTGTTTATTTAATTCTACCATTTTTTCTATGACCTCCTTGATGATCCATTCGGGCGTTGAAGCTCCGGCTGTGATACCAATTTTTTTTATTTTTTTTATATCGACCGGTGGAATTTCACCGGAAGTTTCGATTTTATAGGTTTCCGGGCAATATTTTTTACAAATGTCTACCAATTTCTGCGTATTGGAACTGTGGCTGCTGCCAATCACCAACATCATGTCCACCCTGGCAGCAATTTCTCCTGCCTCATTCTGACGTTGCGATGTTGCATTACATATTGTATCAAACTTTATTATATTTTCAAACACTTTCTTCAAATATTCATTGATTGCCTGCCATTTTTCGTATGTCAAAGTCGTCTGTGCTACTACGCAAACAGGTTTGTTTTCAATACCTTTGGGAAGTTTTTCAACCTCTTCTTTGGTTTCAACTATATATGCACTATTATTACACCAGCCGTTAATTCCTATTACTTCTGGATGATTTTTATCGCCTACGATGATGATCTGATATCCTTCACGGTACTTTTCATTGACCAGGTTGTGTATCTTTTTTACATAGGGACAGGTTGCATCCATGATTTTTTCTGTTTTTTGTTCAATGGAATTGTAAATTTCCGGTGTCACTCCATGGGCTCTGATAATCACGCAGGAATCTTCGGAAATATCCTCCACCTTTTCAGCGATTTTAACACCTCTCTCGTTGAGCTGCCCCACTACCTGATCATTGTGGATGACAGGTCCGAAGGTATAAATCCTGTCTTCTGATTTCTCGACCAGGTTGTAAGCTAAGGTAACCGCTTTATTCACACCGAAACAAAATCCGGCAGTTTTTGCTACTATGATTTCCAACTTAATAGTCCCCCATCAGGCTGTAAACTTTTTTCATCAACCCTCTTGATATTGCTGTCATTTCTTCGTGGGTATATTTTTTTTCTTTATCGAAGTCCAGTTGAAAAGGCTCTCCGAAGATGATCCGGACTTTGGTAAAAGGTTTGTAACTCGCATCAATAGCCACCGGAATCAATGGAATCTCTGATTTCATTGCGATTGCTACAATCCCTCTTTTGGCCCTGCCCTTGATATCATCACGGCCCTTTGTTCTTGTTCCTTCCGGGAAGATCCCAACGATATGTCCTTCCTCCAGCTTATGTAAGGCTGTTTTTATGGATTCCACGTCTGCTTTTCCTCTTCTGACCGGAAAGGCACCCAATCTTGGAGTAATCCATCCAACGACGGGGATTCTGAAAAGCTCTTCCTTCGCCATCCATCGGATGAGCCGCCGAATACTGAAGCCGATGCAAAACATATCCAATGCGGAAACATGATTGGCATATAGTATCGCAGCCCCTTTTTCAGGGATATTCTCTTTTCCGATAAATTCAATTCTATAAAAAATACTCAGAAAGAACCCACAAAATAATTTGACGAATGTTACCATTTTACCCCCTGGCGAGTAACATGATTTTTTGTGCAACCTCTTCTATCGTTAATTTTGTAGTATCGATTTCCACAGCATCCGCTGCTTTTGACAACGGAGCAAAAGCTCTGCTGCTGTCATTCCTGTCTCTATATTCTATGTCCTTCATGACTTCTTCAAGACTTAATCCTGTATTTCCTTTTTCAATCTGCTCTTGATACCTTCTTTTCGCTCTTTCCTCCAGGGAAGCCGTGAGAAATATCTTGAGATTAGCATTCGGCAATACATAGGTTCCGATATCTCTTCCATCCATTACGACACTGTTTTCTTCAGCGATCTTTCTCTGCAGCTCCACCATTTTCATTCTTACTTCAGGAATCGTGCCGACATTGGAAGCCCCAATCGATATTTCGGGAGTACGGATCAGTTTGCTGACATCTTTTCCGTCAAGAAATATATGCTGTTCGCTGCCGCTATAAGTGATTTTGATATCAATGACTTTTACCAGAACCGCCAGCTTTTCTCTATCCAGCGTATCGATGCCTTCATTGATTGCCTTGAGTGCAACAGCTCTATACATGGCTCCCGTATCAAGATATATAATGTCCAGTGATTTGGATACCATTTTTGCGATTGTACTTTTTCCGGCACCTGCTGGTCCATCAATTGCAATGTTTATGTTTGCCATCCTTTTTCCCCCGTACTCTTACTGATGATCGTGTGGTTTATTACTCCTTGCCGCTGCTTAAATCCGGTCTTAAAACTTTTGCGCCCTTCAGGTAAACGTGTTTGATTTCATCTAACCCTTTTTCCGAATTGAATTGAACAAGAACCCGGATACACTTCTCCAGGCTGCCGGGTACTTCGATTTCCTTCATGCACATCAAAGGAATGCTTGTCCACCCGATCTGCCTGGCTGCTACTGCTGGAAATGCCGCGTTCAAATCGTTGGTCATGGTAAATATCACGCTGATCATTTCATCTATTTTAAGTTGGTTCTCTTCCAGGATTGCACTCAATAACACTTTTGTTTCCTGAATGATTTCATTTGCATCGTTGCTTTCAACAGTGATTGCACCTCTAGCCGCTCTTACCAATATATTTCCCCCATTCTTCCATTCTGCATTCATTTTATGCTTCTACTAACGGTTTGATATGACCGTGCGCTGAGAACTGAAAACTAATTCAAATTCTAAACGCTTCATCTCAAACTTCGCATAATTTCTTATACAACTCTGTGCCCAAGACCAATGGATACTTCGTTCAAATGCAGCAATCCGATTCCAAAGAAAATAGCAACACTCACATGATCCTTATAGCGGGCGATTCCTATTTTACCTCCCACGTTAAGACCAATGGCCTTCGGCATGATCTGAGACAACGCTTCATGTGTCGCACCTGCAACGGCTCCTTCTTCAGCATGACTATCCGTAATAACACCTTCACGTTTTGATGAAACGACCGCTCTCTCAATGATCTTCATAACGGAAGTAATATACTCTCCTCCATAGTCTACAGCCGCAGTGTAAATGCCTGATTTTGCAAATTCGTTCTGCATTTGTTTTTCTTCCAGCCGGTCGTTGGTCAAGGCAATTTTTATAGCCGCGCCAGCAATATCTCTGCTCCCAAATGGCCTGTTTTCATCTGCTTTATTCATAGTTTCTCCGTTCGTATCCTGTAAAAATTTCTCTCATTACAATCTTTTATATTATATCGTGGACATCGACTTTTTTCCATATCAATTTTTATTTTGATCCGCTTGTGTTTCTACCCTGATATCTGTAACTTTCTTGATATTTGAACGTATATTTACCATTTTCCCGATACAGTCGGTTGCAATATTCTCACTTTTTGAAACAATTTCTACTTTTGCTTCCTTAAATGAACTGCTTCCGTCGATTTCAACAACATCCCCGTCTTTAACAGAAATATTTACAATATTTTCATTGAAGGCTGCTACTTCGTCTCCATTGATCAGAACCCTTAAATCCGGATCACTTTCCTCACTCACAAGCTTTAAGGAAATGCTGCCCTCCTCGTATAGAAATTCTTCGACTCCAAGAGGAGTCCCGGCCATTTCATTGTCTGCAGTAAGGAATGTTCTTACGGTCGGATTTGTCATGGCAGCCTGAACAATTACCAGTAAGGTAAATGTTGCAATAAATAATAGGAACAGCACTCTTTCAAATGAAAGGTGCACGATCCGGCTTTTTATCCTCTTGGTTTTGTCCTTCGAAAGTAAATTTTTCATTGAGCCCACCCCGCATTTATGGATTATCTCCACTTTTACGATAAATAATATGCGCAGGTAGAGTGAAAAATACTTATTAACAGTTCATTCCTGCCAAATAGCCGGTAGAAAAAGCGATTGTCAGGTTAAATCCCCCGGTATATGCATCCACATCGATCACCTCACCGGCAAAGAATAATCCACGAACCAGTTTTGATTCCATGGTGGAAGGATTGATTTCGTTGGTGGAAATTCCTCCCGCTGTGACGATCGCCTCTTCAATAGGTCTCGCTCCAATAATACTGATCTCTAGGTTTTTCAGGAGTTTTACAAGTTTTCTTCTTTCTTCCTTGGTGATCTGATTCACGAATTTATCCGGTGAAATCCCCGAAAGGTGGACAATCACAGGGATCATCTTTTGAGGCAGCAATTCATCCAGTGCGTTTTTAAACTGTTTCCTGGAAAACTGTTCAAAATCCCTCTGAACCCTTTCATCCAGTTTTTCCTCTGTCAAAGCTGGTTTTAAGTCGATCCACAGCTTAATGTTTTTATAGTCATACTTTAGAATATGCCGGCTGGAGCTAAGAATCACCGGCCCGGACACTCCAAAATGGGTAAACAGCATTTCACCAAAGTCAGAATAGATTTTTCGTCCTTTAGTGTCTGTCAATGTAATGGAGATATTTTTCAAAGAAAGTCCCTGGAGTTCTTTCACCCATTTTTCTTCTGCAATCAAAGGGATCAAAGAGGGTTTGAGGTCAACAATGGAATGCCCCGCTTTTTTTGCGATGGAATACCCATCCCCTGTAGAACCAGTTCCCGGATAGGATACACCCCCTGTTGCGAGAATAACGGAATCACATTCTATCTCCTGTCCGCTTTTAAGCTTGACACCTCGAACTTGTCCATTTTCAATCTGGATTTTTTCTACCGGAGCCTTGAGCCATAATTTCACGTTCTGCTTTTCCACATAGCGATGCAATGCATCGACAACATCCTTGGCACGGTCGGATTCGGGAAATACCCTTCCTCCACGTTCTACCTTGGTCTGGAGGCCGTGTTTATGAAAAAACTCAACGAGATCTGCATTGGAAAAAGTATAAAATGCGGAATATAAAAAATTCCCGTTGCCAGGAATATTCTCAATCAAGCCTTCTATATCCGTATTATTGGTAATATTGCAGCGCCCCTTACCGGAAATCAGGATCTTTTTGCCGATTCGATCGTTTTTCTCCAACAGGATTATATTCTTTCCGATCTCTGCAGCTTTACCGGCTGCCATCAGGCCTGCTGCTCCCGCTCCGATGACCACAACTTTTTTACTCATTTGCATTCTCCATATTAGAAAATTGGTTTAGTTTTTATCATATCCTGCAGGTGGCAGGTATCGTTCAGCACATGAATGTAATTCCGCTCCTGCTCCACGGATACTATACTGATCGAGGTGTTGGTGATATAAAACTTGTTATAAGCCTCCAACCCGATATCTAGAAGCCCAAGGATGACGGTCTTCAAAATACCGCCATGGGATACGACAAGGATATTTTTCCCCGAATGCTCCTGGATTATTTGCCGGATCAACTTCATCGCCCGGTCCTGAACGATTTGTAAGCTGCCCTCTCCCGGAAATGCTGCTTTATGGGGCTCTGACTTCCAATGTAAGTAATTGTAGTCAGGTCTTACTCTCATTTCTTCAAAGGTAAGACCTTCCCAGTCTCCAAAATCAATTTCATTCAGTGCCTTATCTTTTTTAATTTCGCAGGAAAGCTGCTCATTTATAATGTCAGCTGTATGATAAGCCCTTGTCAGCTCACTGGAGTAGATCATGTCGATTTTCTCGGATGCCAGACGTTTTGAAACAGCTTTTGCCTGCAAGATCCCGTCTTCATTCAAGTCGATATCAATACAGCCCTGACATCGATTCTGCTTATTCCAATCGGTCTCACCGTGTCGAACAAGATATAATTTCGTCACTCTTAATAGTCAACCTTTCTATGCGTCTCAACTTCTTCGTTCTTCTCATAGACCTGGTATTCATCCCAAATCTTTTCAAGTCTTTCGAAAATGTCATACATATCCTGCTTCTTTCTCATCCCCACGGCTACTATTAGAGCATTGATGATACTTAAAGGCGCAACAAGGGAGTCTACGAAGGATGCCATGTCACTTCTGGCAATCAAGGAATGGTCGGACACCTCTGCCAAAGGAGATTCTTTACTGTCAGTAATGGCAACCAGTTTTGCTCCCTGGTTCTTTACGAACTGCATTGCTTTGATCGTTCTTTTGGAATACCGGGGGAAGCTGATTCCAATGACCACATCGCCTTCCGAGGCACGGATAATCTGTTCAAACATCTCACTGACGCTGGTGGTATGCACCAGACGGATGTTATCAAAAATCAGATTAAAATAAAAACCCAGAAAACTTGCAAGGGGTGCAGCGCTTCGTACCCCAAGGATGTATATCTTTTTTGCTTTCAAAATGCATTCAACGGCATTGTTAAAACTTTCCTGATCCATCTCTTCCATGGTAATCTTGATTTTGTCCATGTCCGAATGGAGAACGCTTTTTAAAATATTGTCTTCATTAATCCTGTTGGAGGATACTTCTATTCTTTGTACTGAGGTCAGCTTACTCTTGATCAATTCCTGTAATACTTTTTGCAGCTTGGGATACCCGTCAAATCCAAGCTCGATGGCAAACCGAACCACAGTGGATTCACTGACGCCAACCACCTCTCCAAGTCTTGCAGCAGTCATAAAAGCGGCTTTGTCATAATGGTTAATAATGTAGTTTGCAATGAGCTTTTGACCTTTGCTGAAGTCCTGAATACTTTCCTGGATTTTTTTAATCAGATCCTGCTGTTTATTGTCCATTTTACACCTCTTATATTTAATGTTTCTTCTATGAAAATGTGCATCTTTTTTCTTTTTTTGATGAATTTACTCGAATGATTTAAGGCCAACTTTCGGTTCAAGCAATCTAGCAGCACGAATAATTCAAAATTTATCGTTTACATTCTGCTGCATTTTTTCAGGACTGCTAGTATTATTCATACTTCCTCAGAAATTGTTGTCTCCTCTTAATGATACCTTTTTGCAGGATAAAAATCAAGAGAATGCATTTTGTACTGTAAAAATTTTCATGAATCGATTTCTTCCGCCTTGATTCATTTTTAGCTATTTTGTGAATAATAATCCCTACAGAAATTGTTTTTCGTCGCGAATATGATTTTATATTGTAAGAAAGTGTGAAGAAATAATGGTATAAATATTTTTCACAATCAATGCGGGTGAGTGAAATGATACAGATTGACGATTCTGGAAGCGGCAGCTTGATTGGTGGTACCTGCATCGGTGTATACAGGCCTGAAACCAATGAATATTACTTTGACATCATTCCGGTAGAACTATATAACAAAGAGAACTTCAAAAAAAAACTATACCTGGATGAAGTAGTCAACATCATCCAGCGTTCTTTTGAATCGATGAAGGTTCAGAAAACTGAAACCATAGAGGTATGCCGCGGCTACATGTTCGAAAAGCTGAAAAAGTGGCTGGATGATCAGGGATACTCCTGGTACTGTACGCATATCACAGGAAGGATTCAAGAAATTGTAGAAAAAAACTTCGAACTCTATACCATCCGATTGGGCTTACCAGAACAATACATTAAATATACACGGTTTCCCTTTCACTTTCATAAACTTCTTAAATGGGTTTTTGCCGACTATGAAAATCGAATCAGTTTATGTAAAGTCGGTTGGAAAAGCTGGGCGAAAATCGAAGGAATTGTTCCTGAAGTACGGGATGAAACTATTCATTCCAACAACTTTATCTGTCTGAAATGCGGAAAACATATTAAAAAAGACAGCAGGGTCAAGGTCCTCCATTATTACAGCAACCGGGAAACTACTGTATTTTTGCATCACTACTGCTATGATAAAAAAGTCAATGAATAATGGGTAAACCTTCGAAGAATTACAAAGATAGACTTTTTTTTAATGTATTTAACGGAAAGTAACCAATTAATGAAGAATTAGAATTTCCTGTGCAGTATAAAAAATAGAGCCTGCAGCAACCCGCAAGCTCTATTTTCACATCTCCACAACCAATTTCTATTAAGTATATATTCTTTATACTTTATCTTTTTCTAACTTCTTACTTCCAACTTCCAACCTCTAAAATCTACATTTTTCCTCTGAGTCTTTCCGATCTTCCAGCCGAACCCCAAACCGGAGCTGACTGAGGCACTCTTTGATAAGACCTAACAACCAGCTTGTATCCGGGCGTAGTTTCCATAGAAGCAACAGCTGCCGAAATCACTGCCATAACTTCATCCTCGTTATTGACCTGCGGTTTGTTTCTCTTTTCGATACGGCCTTTAAAGAACTTCTCCGCTACCTGAGGCAAAAGTGCATAGGACAAAACATCCTCATCCTGCTCGATGTAATCCTTGATCTCGCTTCTGATCCTATCCAGCTCCGGCTGAAGCAAATCTGCAGGTCTGCAGGTAATCGGCTTCTCATCTCCAAGAATCTTCTTTTTGATTTCTTCCGGTATTGGAGCCGGTGTCTTGCCGTATCTTCCAGCAACAACATCCTTGGATTCCTTGGGCACCATCTTGTATCTTTCACCGGTAACAACATTTAAAACAGCCTGTGTACCGACAATCTGGCTTGTAGGGGTTACCAGCGGAGGATATCCGAAGTCTTCCCTAACTCTTGGAACTTCCTTTAATACGTCCTCATACTTATCCAGCGCATTGGACTGTTTCAGCTGAGACACCAGGTTGGAAAGCATTCCTCCGGGTACCTGGTAAATCAATGTGTTTACATCAACGCCCAGCATCTTTACATCCAGCAATCCGCTTTCAATATACTTTTCCTTCATCGGTCTGAAGTAGTCGGCAATCTCACTGAGGAGTCCCAAATCCAGACCTGTATCGTAAGGCGTATCTTTCAATGTCGCAACCAATGGCTCCGTCGGCGGCTGTGAAGTTCCCATGGCCATTGGTGAAATCGCACAATCAACCACATCGATTCCTGCTTCAATTGCTTTCAGATAGGTCATGGAAGCAACACCGCTGGTGTAGTGCGTATGCAGCTGCAAAGGAATCTTTACGTTTTCCTTGATGGCTTTCACCAGTTCATAGGCCGCATAAGGCGTCAGCAATCCCGCCATGTCCTTGATACAGATAGAATCCGCTCCCATATCCACCAACTGCTTTGCATCATTCACAAAATGCTGAAGGTTGTGAACAGGACTGATGGTATAGCAAACGGTTCCCTGTGCATGCCCGCCTTCTTTTTTACATGCCTTGATGGCTGTTTCAATGTTTCTCGGGTCATTCAGCGCGTCAAAAATTCTGATGATGTCCATGCCGTTTGCAATGGCTTTCTGAACGAAGTATTCAACAACATCATCGGCATAGTTTCTATATCCTAAAAGGTTTTGCCCTCTTAACAGCATCTGGAGCTTCGATTTTTTTGCAACTTTTCGGATCTTTCTCAAACGCTCCCAGGGATCTTCATCCAAAAACCTCATAGCTGCATCAAAGGTTGCTCCTCCCCAGGCTTCCAGGGAGTGATATCCGATTTGATCCAGTTTTTCAAGAATAGGAAGCATATCTTCCGTTTTCATTCTTGTTGCGATGAGGGACTGGTGTGCGTCTCTTAATACGGTTTCGGTAATTCTTACTTTCGCCATACTTCACCAACTTTCTATGTTTTAAAGACTGTAGTTTGACTCTTATGCCAGTGAAACGAGAACATCTCCCACGCTAACGGAAGAACCCTTGGCAACGTTCACGGACGCAACCTTTCCATCAGCGGGTGCAACAATTTCATTTTCCATCTTCATGGCTTCAAGGATCAAAAGAACCTGTCCCTTTTTCACAGTGTCTCCGGTATTTACATTTACTTTAAGGATTGTACCCGGCATAGGGGCGGTTACCTTTGCAGCTCCCGCAGGAACTGCGGCCTCAGCCTTCGGTGCAGCTGCTTTCGGAGCAGGTGCCGCTGCAGGAGCAGGTGCAGCAACAGGAGCTGCCTTTACTTCAGGAGCAGGCTGAGCTGCGCCTTCAACTTTTACTTCTTCAACTTCAACCTCATACTGATTTCCATTTACTTTTATTAAAAACTTCTTCATGATTCATCCTCCTTTATATTTTGGGATTTTTATAATCTCAGAACACTCCTTGTCTGGCCCGATTCATGTCAGCCAAGGAATGTTCGCTGAATGTTTTTCATTTTTAGAGCGGAATATTTCCGTGCTTTTTCGACGGTCTGTTTTCCCTCTTGCTTGCCAGCATTTCCAAAGCGTTGATCAATCTGATTCTTGTAGCGGATGGTTGGATAACATCATCAACATATCCTCTAGCTGCCGCAATATATGGATTGGAGAACTTATCCCTGTACTCCTGGATTTTTGCTTTCCTTGCTTCTGAAGGATCAGCCGCAGCAGAAATATCCTTTTTGAAAATGATATTTGCTGCTCCTTCCGGACCCATAACCGCAATCTCAGCAGAAGGCCATGCCAATACCATATCTGCACCGAGGTGCTTGCTGTTCATGGCTATGTATGCACCACCGTACGCTTTTCTCACAATGACATTGATCTTCGGAACTGTTGCTTCCGAGAAGGAATACAGGAGTTTTGCACCATGACGGATAACCCCGCTGTGTTCCTGACCTACTCCCGGAAGATAACCCGGAACGTCTGTCAATGTAATCAACGGAATGTTGAAGGCATCGCAGAAACGTACAAACCTTGCTGCCTTATCCGATGAATTTACATCAAGAACTCCAGCCATATTCTTTGGCTGATTTGCCACGATTCCTACAGTATTTCCATTCAATCTGCCAAAACCAATGATCATGTTTTGAGCAAAATACTTCTGTATTTCAAGGAAATCCCCGTCGTCTACAATCTTTGTAATAATATCCATCATGTCGTAAGGTTTGTTGGCTTCATCGGGAATCATTCCATCCAGTTCTTCCACCAGCCTGTTCATGTTGTCCCTTGCTGTGTAAGCCGGAGAATCTGTCAGGTTGTTGTCCGGCAGGAAGCTGATCAATCGCTTGATTTCCTCAATGCATTCCATTTCGGAAGCACTCTTGAAATGTGCTACACCGCTGACAGCATTGTGCGTACCGGCACCGCCGAGCGTTTCAAAGGATACATCTTCCCCGGTTACTGTTTTGATGACCTGAGGTCCTGTAATGAACATCTGGCTTGTATTTTCAACCATGAATATAAAGTCCGTAATCGCTGGAGAATATACAGCGCCACCTGCGCACGGTCCCATAATGACTGAAATCTGCGGAATCACACCGGATGCCAGCGTATTTCTATAGAAGATGTCACCGAAACCGCTTAAAGAGTCGATCCCTTCTTCGATTCTTGCTCCGCCGGAATCATTAATGCTGATGAAAGGCGCACCCATTTTGAGCGCCATGTCCATGACCTTTGTAATTTTTTTTGCATGCATTTCTCCCAAGGAACCACCGATAACGGTAAAATCCTGGGAAGATACATATACCAGTCTGCCGTTGACTGAGCCGTAGCCAGTAACAACGCCATCTCCCGGTACCTTCTTTTTCTGCATGTCAAACTCTGTACTTCTTGTTTCTACAAAAGCATCCATTTCTACAAAGCTGTTTTCATCAAATAAAGCATCGATTCTTTCCCTGGCAGTCATTTTCCCGGATTCATGCTGTTTTGCGATTTTGTCCGCGCCGCCGCCAAGTTCAATCTTTTCTTTTCTTTCGGCTAAATCTTTAATCTTCTCAATTGAATTCAAAGTACCCACCTCGGTTAATTAGTTTATTTTAACTTCCTGGATCCTAACTGCATGTCTGAATAAAATGTAGAATTTTTTATTATTTGATATTATTACCTGGTACTAATTATTTATAAAAATTATATATTAATTTTTAGTACAATGCAAGGATTTCCTAAAATTTTGGTTTTATTTAGAATAACCCGAAGCTATTATTCCCATCCTCCGACGATAAATATGTTTCCGCAAAAAATAAACTCCTTATCGAAATAAAGAGTTTGTTGATGTTTATTTATTGATTCAATTCAATTCAATGACAATGATTATTGCTCGTTAAATGGATATTCCCAAAGAATTCGCCATAAAGACCAGCTTTGTCTTTTCAATGCCATCCGACATGATGATCCCCTGCAAATCCACTGAATATATCGGATGTACCGGGAGCTGCAGTTTTGAACTCAGATATTCTGTGAATCCATGTAACTGAGACCCGCCGCCGGTGATAAATATTTTGCTGATTTCTTTTCCGTTGGAGTCTTTCCGATATTCATCCAAGCAAGCTAAAATTCTCTTTGAATACCCCTCAATATACTCATTGATAGATTTTACTGTACGGATACACTCATTCGCTGAAACTCCCTCAGGGACCTTAAGTCCATAGGTTATCTTAAGTCTTTCCGCTTCTTCCAGTCCTACTCCGAGATTCTTCGCCAGATATTCGTCAATATTGCTGCTTCCGCTCAAAAGCACCTTATTAAAAGTCAAAATCCAGTTTTCCAGCACATTGAGGATGGTGGTCTCAGACCCAAAGTCAATGACCGCAAAGGTAGGATGATCTTCCTGATCCTTTATACCTGTAACCGGATTTCCGCTTTTGACCTTACTGAAAAGTTTAGCGGTACTGTTGCTTGGGATGTCAATGGATAAGGCTTTTAAACCCAATTGTTTGAGTACTTCAACATAACTCCGGATCACCACATACGGAACAGCCGTAACAAACACCCTGCACATCTCTTTATTGTCTTTTTTGATGGTCTCCAGGACTTTATACTCGACTTTGTAGTCATTCCCGACAAAAGGCAAATGATAATTCACAGCCCTCATGACAGCAGTATTCAAATCAGTATTCAGTTCTTTGTTGATTAGATAGATGTGGGTAATGATATTGGTACCGGACATGATGATTTTGGCAGACTTTGCTTTCATCTTTTGCTGGGATATCAGCTTTTTGATCACATCCGCCACCTTAGCCGTCTGCCGGATCGAGCCATTGGCAATAGCCCCGGAAGGTGTTGCCGCCAGTGCAAATTTCTTCACCAAAATTCTCGAATCCTTTTCCTTACTGACCTCAACAACTTTGATATTTCTAAACCCCACATCAATACATAAAACATCCTCATTTCGAGGGAATAAATTGAACATGAACATTAGCACTCCTAGAGATATCGAACTGTAATGTTAGACATCTCAACTGAGCCAGCAATTGGACATTCCAATTAGCTGAGTGAGTTTCGATTTATCTTTACAGTCCGTTACCTATATTTTAGGCATGTTTTCTCTTTATTTTTACCTAAAGCTTTTCTATAAAATATAGGAGATTTTTTAATTTTGCATTGCACTATTTTTTATACATTATATCACATTATATCACATTTTTTGAATATTCAATGACTTTTTATTCTAAATTAGAATCTTTTACACAATTTTATGCATATTTTTCTATACAGATCAGAATCGGCGGACAGTTGACCTGATTGACATACTCCAGCTGCATGACGGAATATATCTTGCAGTCAATGGTTCTGACAAATTCAAGCACTTTTTCCTTCTCATCAAATCCGCTGTCTCCACCGTAATAAACAACGATCGATACAACGCCTCCTACCGGAATGCGTTCCATAGATTTTTTAACCGCTTCAATGGTGGTATTGCCTCTGGTGCCAATACTGTGATCGCCACCCGGCAAATAGCCCAGATTGAACATGACAGCTTTAACAGTTTCATTTACATATAGATCGAGATTTTGGTGCCCGTCTTTGATTAATTGGACCCTTTGGAGAAGACCTTTACTTTCAAGCTTGCCTCGAGTTTTTTCAATGGCTTGTTCCTGAATGTCAAAGGAATATACTTTTCCGGAGGCTCCTACAAGTTCAGCTAAAAAAACGGTATCGTTTCCATTACCGGTAGTAGCATCGATAACAGTATCGCCTTCCTGAACCACACTTCGAACAATATCATGAGACTGATTCAAAGAATTTTTCAATATGCTCAATTCAAGCACCTCTTCGTCTATATTTTGCCTGTTTCCATCCAATCAATGACCTGCGCAACCGCATTTTCTTCATGGTGGCAGCAGCAAAGGTCGGCACATTTTTTTAAATCCTCATGGGCATTGGAGACTGCAATTCCAGCTCCTGCATACTGTATCATCTCCAAGTCGTTCATGTTGTCCCCCATGGAAACTATATGAGACTTTGGAATTCCCGTCAGTTTTGATAGCTGGGACAGTGCTGTTCCTTTGGTGGCCTCATTGTTCAAAAACTCAATAAAATCCGGCTGAGAGTATACGTGCCTAAAAGGCAGTTTCAAAGAATCCAGATGGTTTTCCATTTGCTTCTTATGACATTCCGGATCCCATGCCAGGATCACTTTGGTCCACGGAAGAGGAATCTCATCGATAGATGCATAATGGGGCTCAACACTGTCCCGCTGTATCAATGCATCGGTATAGTAGTTTTCCTTTAGAAAATAAATGGAGCTTCTTTTGAATACCATCACACCCAATTCAGGAAAACGTATCATTAGTTCCTGTACGGTCTCCCGAACCGAGTCCGGCAGCCAGCTGCACCAGAGAATTTTATCTTTTTTGAAATCATATAGGGCCGCACCATTATATATGATCACCGGAAGATTTACCGGAAGCAACTCCATAAACGGAGCGATGGCTTTTTCATCACGGCCTGTAGCCAGTGTAAAAAAGCCGCCTCCTTGAACAAATCGACGGATGGCATCAAGATTTGTTGGACTGACTTTCTGTTTGCTGTCCAAAAGCGTCCCATCCATATCGCAAACCAGAATTCTGTCTTTAAATCGATTTAGACTCACTTTTAGCAGCTTCCTCCGTCACAAGTAAAAATGGGCTTGTACATCTCCGGCCTTCGATCCCGGAATATTCCCCAGGAGGTCCTGTGCATCTCGATTTCGTCCAGATCAAATTCTGCGGTCAATATGCCTTCTGTACTTCTATCCGATTCCGCAATTTTTTCACCGATTTGATTGGTGATAAAGGAGGAACCATAAAAATTAATCTTTGAATCGCAAACCTCTTCCTCTCCGATTCGATTGGAAGCAATCACCGGCATGATATTGGCAGCAGCATGTCCCTGCATACAAAGCTGCCAGTGATTTTTCGAATCAATGTCTTCCTCCGGTTCAGAACCGATGGCCGTGGGATAAAATAAAAGTTCAGCCCCCATTACCGCCATGCAGCGTGCCGTCTCCGGATACCACTGATCCCAGCAGATTCCTACGCCGATTTTTGCATACTTGGTCTGCCATACTTTAAAGCCGGTATCCCCGGGGTTGAAATAGAACTTCTCTTCATAACCCGGGCCGTCGGGAATATGTGTTTTTCGATAGATCCCTAACAACTCTCCATCTGCATCTATGATCGCTACCGAATTATATCGTGCATTGTTCTTTCTCTCATAAAAACTGATTGGCAGCACGACACTAAGCTCTTTTGCAATTTTTTTAAAATGGCGGATGGCCTCATTGTTTTCTACTTCCGTTGCAAGCTTGTAGTACTCCATGATTTCCTTCTGGCAAAAATACGGAGTTTCAAAAAGCTCCTGCAGTAAAATGATCTGTGCGCCCTTACCAGCCGCTTCACGAACAAGCTTTTCCGCCTTCTTGATGTTTTCTTCCTTATTCCAGCAGCAGGACATCTGTGTCGCTGCAACAACAACTTTCCGCATGGTCATTCTCCTTATTTACCCTAATACTATAAATTGATTTTAGCCGCTTTTCCTACCGGCATCTGCTGCGTTGCACAGTGGACATTTCCGCCCCCTCTTGCAATCACACTGCCGTTGATGGTGACGATTTTACGATCAGGAAATACCTTTGAAATGGTTTCGACAGCCTTTGCATCGGTTTCGGAATTTTCACCGCCAAACACAGGCAGGATAATCCCGCCATTCACAAAGTAAAAATTTATATAGCTCAAAGTAAGGTGCATGTCCTCATAATAAGTATTCTTGGGCTGTTCGATTTCAATGACTTCAAACTTCCGCCCTTTTGCATCGGTAGCGTTTTTCAGAATCTCAAGATTCTCCATAGAATTCTGATAGTTTGGATCTTCAGGATTCCGGGTGGTTTGGATCAGTATCACGCCTGGCCTTGCGAAACAAGCTACATTGTCTACATGTCCGTCGGTATCATCCCCATAAAGTCCTTTCTTTAACCATACTACCTTCTCAATTCCAAGATAATTTTTCAGGTTCTCTTCCAGCTGTTCCCTGCATAGGTCTGAATTTCTGTTTTCATTCAGCAGACATTCCTCGGTGGTAAGCAAGGTACCCTCTCCATCCACATGGATTGATCCGCCTTCCATCACAAATGATGCATTAAAACAGGGTATCCCAAAGCTCTTGAGGATTCTTGGCGCTACCAGGTTGTCCTTCTGACACGGATATTTTCCGCCCCATGCATTAAAAATCCAATTGATTCCCGCAACTTCTCCTTTGGAATTTACGACAAAGGTCGGCCCATTATCCCGAATCCAGGAATCATCGTGTTCAATCTGCAGTACATCAATCTTGCATCCGCATTTCCGGGCAGCCTGATTGGCAACTTCCGGTCTCGCAATCATCGTTACCGGCTCAAACATGGATATTTTCTTTGCAATATCAACAAAAACCTCATGTATTTCTTCCAGAGGACCAGGCCAGATGGCTTCCTGAATCGGCCATTCCATAAAGGTCCTTTCATGCCGTTCCCATTCGGGAGGCATTTTAAAGCCTTTCTCTATCGGGTACATAGGAATCTCCTTTTAAATAAGTTTAAAGTGATCTGTTCTTTTTCTCTCTATATTGAACGTGAAAAAATCACTGCATTGTTTTTAACGCTTCAGTTACATTAGATGAACTCGAGTAAGGCTAACCAAAATTACGAAAAAGGACAACATTGGAATGATGTCCTTTTTATTATTTACTTATATTAATATTTTTGACAGTATTTAAACAGCTTACATAATCTCAGGATCAACCGATTCTGCTCATTTCCGTCAGCTTTCCATGGCCCCTTCAATTCTTATGAACATATTTATTTTAAATGGGAAAAAATATTTTGTCAAAATAAATTTATACAATAGGTCTTTTTTATTCTATGTTCTTGATTATCAGCCTTTTGGCAGCTGGGAAAACATCCAAAAAATATCCATTATCCCAATTTAAATATCGCGATATACAGATTATAAATGTAATAGGATATTAGGATCACTGTGAACAGAAAGGATAAAAGGAAGTAAGTCATCCACGCTGCCGGTGAATTCAGCTTGTTCAGCTTTTTAATCTCCACAGCCGTTAAACGTTTATATTTTTCTTTTTGAAACCAGTAATTGAAAATACAAAAACACATTGCAATGATCAACAAAACACTATATAAAGCAATCATCGTCTTCTTTTACCCCCTTATTTTCTTCATTATACCATTAATTCTTCCGCAGTTGTTGCTATCCGGAAAATTTCAAAGGCTGAATTGGACTTCTACTTTAACCAAGCCCTCATAAATCCTTTGTCCAATTAATATAATGAATCAGGAAACCGTTTTGTGAGGTTGATCTATGAACTTGCTGGTACTTTACGTTTGCATCATTTTTGGTCTTTTCAGCGCTTTTTCCTTGATTATTGTGGATTATACCTTCAGGAGAGGTTATCACTTTTCAAGAGGCTTTATCACCATCTGCAACATGGTAATCAGTATCGATACCTGCCTGTATTTAAATAACTCCGGCTGGGTTTTGAGCAAACTGTCGGATTGTGCCCAATACGCTCTAAAGGAATCCGTCGGGCTCGTTTTCATATATAGAAATGAATTTTGGGATTATACCTTTTCTCTGATTCTAATTTATAGTGTTTACATATTTGTTTTATATCTTGAATCCATTTTCCATCCGTTAAAGGGTGAAAACTCAAATACCAATCAGCAAAATTCCCGTTCTAAAGGAAAAAGATTCGCAAATACAAGCTCAATCATCAGTATTTTATGTACGATTATTACAACCGTCATTGCTCTTGTGAATTTTATTTTTGACCTTT
Source organism: Clostridia bacterium (assembly GCA_026418695.1). Taxonomy (GTDB): domain Bacteria; phylum Bacillota; class Clostridia; order Acetivibrionales; family JAFADI01; genus SKW158. The sequence goes on along the minus strand of JAOAAU010000052.1, from coordinate 5,433 downwards.
CAAAATGATTAGATCTTACCATCTTTTTCTTCTGGATGTTGATTTATCTTCTGATTCATATATGTTCTCTCATACATTCTTTCATTCTGCAAAAAATATGATTACGTCAAAATCGAGGAGGTAAAAAATCATGCATCATTGCCAGAGAATCATGTGCTCGGTAGGAAGCTGCATATTTAACACTCCCAAAGATAATCTTTGCACTTTGGAGGCCATTCAGGTTAGCGCCGCAGCAAAGTCCGACAGCGGTGCTCCCTATGATGAAACTCTTTGTGCAAGCTACAAGTCCCATCAAAAAAAGCTGTAGTTCTACCAATGTTTTCGGCAGTTGTAGTTACTTACAACTGCCGTGTCTATTCTAAACAATTATTCTTTTAACTATTTAACCATCCAGTAATGTTAAAATTCCTTTAATTTCGCTTAGCTCAAGGTGTCTCCAATGACCTTCCTTTAGATTTCCCAATGCTAAATTGCCTATGGCTTCACGTTTCAGCTCTATCACCGGATGTCCAATTGCTTCACACATCTTACGGACTTGTCTGTTTTTTCCTTCATGGATGATGATTTCAGCCAGGGTATCCCTGCCTGATTTCCCGATCACACGGAACCCGGCAGGAGAAGTTGTATAGTCCTCAATTCTAAGTCCTTGCCTGAAATTCCCCATTTCCGCTTCGGATGGAATCCCCTGAATCCGCGCAATATATACTTTTTCAATTTCATGTTTCGGATGTGTAAGCTTAAAAGTGAATTCGCCGTCATTGGTCAGCAGCAAAAGTCCCGAGGTGTCATAATCAAGCCTTCCGACAGGATATAACCTTTCCTCGATTCCTTCCACCAGATCCAGCACGGTTTTTCTTGAAAACTGATCTTTGGAAGTAGTAACATACCCGGTTGGTTTATGCAGCATAATATATACTTTTTTGGGTTCTTTCCTTAATCTTTTCCCATCAAGCTCAACCAGGTCTTCTTCCGTTACTTTGATTCCCATATCTGTTACGGTAATCCCGTTGATATGAACTCGGCCCTGCTTGATCAGTTCTTCCGCTTTTCTTCTGGATGCTGCGCCGCATAGGGCGAGGAATTTCTGCAGCCTTACTTCCTCCATCGGGATGCAACCACCTCAACAAAATTGTTATCACTTATTATCCAAATATTACAGCTTGCCATGCATAAAATCAAGAAAAAAAAGTGGGTATATATAAAATATCCCACTTATTCATTTTCGATTTCTTTTTTAATCTGTGTTGCGGTCTCTCCATTCTTGATTTCCTTGCGAACTGTGATCTTCTTCCTTACAGTTTCATTCACTTTATCAAACAGTTCGGGTACCAGCTCGAGTACTTTCTCTATGGATGAATTTACATTGACCGGCAAAAGCTTGATCTGATTCTGCCCAACGACCATAAACGCTACTGGATTGATGCTTACGCCGGCACCGCTACCTCCTGCAAAAGGAAGTTTCTGTGAAACTTTTTTCCCGCCCTCATCGTCTGATTCGTCTTCCACAACGCAGCATGAACTGTATTCGCCGCCGCCGGCTGCAAAGCCAAAAGAAACTTTTGAGATGGGAATAATCACTGTGCCGTCAGGAGCCTGAACCGCGTCACCAACAATTGTATTGACGTCTACCATATCCTTGATGCTTTGCATGGCAGTCGTCATAAGCCCTTCTATCGGATGTTCAGCCACTTAAATCACCGCCTATCGTTCTTTTGAAAGTTTTCCTGTTTTTCAGGTAAAAGACAAGCATTTTCAGCCCTACCACTATAATATTGACAATTCTCATGCTAAATATGCAGTCCAGATCAAGTTTCAGACTTTTTTTGGAAAAGTTCGGTGTTACGTTACAGTATATTTTTTTAGTATCGAAAACATTTGAAATGATTGTGACTGCTGTTCCTACAGCCGACCAAACCAACCCGACAGTAATTCCCGTATAACAAGCATCTCCGGTGCCGATTTCAACTTCAATTTTGAGATCTTTTATCATGATTTTTTTTTGCAAATACTTTTTGGTTAAATCAAAAAGCTTATACAATTGTTTAAAATGAATATACTTATCCCTCAACTCTGTCTTTTTCTCTTTTTCCTTGTTATCTTTTGAAATATCTTTTCTGTATTTCAGTATTCCCCGAAAAGCCGATACGGTTATTACTACATGGTCTTTCCCACCATCCAGATTGTATTCATAAATCAAATCCAGCCGGCTCAGTCCTATCAAAATCATTACAATCAAAAAAAGCAAAATAAAAATAACTGAATACAGCATTTCCACACCTCATCCAGTTATTTTTTCCTTTATTGCAATATTCTATTCTATCGGCTGATTTTCTTGTACTGTCACCAATTCGTTCATTTCCAGGATCGGAAGATCTGCAATGGACTTGAACCCAAAGCTCCTTAAAAATTCATCCGTGGTTTCATAAAGAATTGGTTTTCCCGGTGCATCCAGCCTGCCTGCTTCTTTAACTAAATTTCTATCCAGAAGCTTTGAAATAGCACTATCGGAATTTACTCCGCGGATCTGTTCTATCTTGGCTTTTGTGATCGGCTGGTTGTATGCCGTAATGGCCAAGGTCTCAAAGGCAGCTTGGGAAAGGCCTTGCTTTTGCCTTGGTTCATTCAGGAGTTTGATGTATTCAAAATGCTCCGGCCGGGTACAAAGCTGGTAGGATTGGTTAATCTCCTGGATCATGATCCCTCTGTTGGAATTCTTAAAATTGCTGATCATATTGTTCAGAATCATTCGAAGTGTCTTTTTATCCACTTCCAGGATTTCTGATATTCTTTCCAGGGAAAGCGCATCTCCCGAAGCAAAAAGAAGCCCCTCAATTACTGCTTCAATGTTTTTAATTTCCACCCCAAAACCCCCAGTTGACAATTAATTCTCTGCTGCAATCTTATCCTCTTCAATATCAAAGGAATCATCATGTGTCTTGTGAACGATGATATCGTCAAATTGATGCTTTTGCTCAAGGCTGACCTTTTTCATTTTGGATAATTCAAGGATGGCCATGAAGCCGGTGATAACCTCTGTCCTTGATTTATGCTTCAACGAAAAAATATCGGAAAACCGGACAAACGCCTTGTTCAGGAGATTTCTTACCACCTCGCGCATCTTGCTCTTTAAAGAAACCTTCTCATGCTGGATGATGGTCGTCATCTTACCCGTATTCCGGTTAATTTTCTTTTCATTTCTTTTCAAAATGCCTACATAGGTGTTCTTAAGTTCCTCCGCAGACAAATCTAGAATTGGTTCCTCCCATTTGAAATCAATGATTTCCGGAAGTTTGTAGAATACCTTCTCCCATTCTTTTTCACGTTCCTTGAGAACACCCGAAAACTCCTTGTATTTTTTATATTCCACAAGTTTTAGAATCAGTTCTTCCCTCGGATCGATCCCTTCCTCTTGTTTTTCCTTTTTATCCGGCAGCAGCATTCTGGATTTGATATGCAATAGCGTTGCAGCCATCACCAGAAACTCGCTGGCGATCTCCAGGTCCAATTCCTGCATGGCAAAAAGATATTCCATGTATTGGTCTGTAATCTCATTAATAGGAATATCATAAATATTCACCTGATTCTTTTCAATCAGGTGAAAAAGAAGGTCAAAAGGCCCTTCGAAATTCTGAATTTTAATGGTGCAGGCTTTTGATAAAACGCTTTCCAATCAGGTTTGCCCCCCCAAATGCCATTGCACAGAATGAAAAACAATACAATTCTGTGCCCGGCAAACTTTAAAGGAAGTATATCTAAATCTAAATAGTGATGATGTGTTCTGAATAAGGATTACCAGTCAATCTTCATTGCCTCGCGGACTTCTTCCATTGTCTTCGCCGCTACTTTTCTTGCAGCCTCGCCGCCGTTTGCAACGATTTCTCTCAGCATCTGCGGTTTCGTCAGGATGTCCTGTCTTCTTTCATAAATCGGTGTCATGTACTCTACCATCTTGTTGGCAAGATTTTTCTTGCAGGCAACACAACCAATTTTTCCACCGCGGCAGCTTTCTTCTATCTCAGGAACTTCTCCTTCATTGAATACCTTGTGGAAGGCAAATACAGCACAGACTTCCGGGTGACCCGGGTCATCCTTGCGGATTCTCGCCGGGTCGGTAATCATCAGGCTTGCCTTTTTCCTGATTTCATCCGGGCTGTCCGACAAAGCGATATAATTGTTATAGCTTTTGCTCATCTTCCTGCCATCGAGACCCGGCAGCACCTTTGCCTTTGTCAGCTTGGACTGGGGCTCGGGGAAGACTTCCTTAAACAAGAAGTTAAATCGTCTTGCGATTTCTCTTGTAAGCTCCACATGAGGAATCTGATCCTCTCCCACCGGCACTGTATCCGCTTTATAAACCAGGATATCCGCAGCCTGAAGGCATGGGTAACCCAAGAATCCGTAGGTAGTAATGTTCCTGTCCTTCATCTGGTTCAACTGATCCTTGTAAGTCGGGCATCTTAACAGCCAGGATAAGGGCGTGCTCATGGAGAACAGCAAATGCAGTTCCGCATGCTCCTTAATATGGGACTGAATAAAGATCTTACACTTCTCAGGGTCCAGTCCGGCGCTTAACCAATCTATGATCATTTCAGTGATATTATTTTTAATATCTGAAGTATCTTCGTAACCTGTGGTCAGGGCATGCCAATCTACGATGGTAAAGTAGCATTCATATTCATTCTGTAACTTTACCCAGTTTTCAAGGGCTCCGAAATAGTTCCCAAGGTGGAGTGAGCCTGTAGGCCTCATGCCGCTTAAAATAACGCCTTTTTTCATTTGGTAACCTCCTGTTGCATTTCATGTTCTTTATAATAATAGCATAACCTGTACTTTTTATACAATAAAAAATCGCAGAAGCTATTTTCCCGCTAATCGCGGTTATACTTCTTTCAATTTTTTCTATTGAGTTCATTTAAGCTTGCCGTTGTTGCCGTCTAAAGCAGTTTTCAAACCTCTTTGAATGGGAACAGGTATCGTCCCATGTTCCCCTTCACCCCTCCACCTCGTCCTCAGTTGCCGGACAGGCTGCCTCCGCTAACACCATCAATTCCCTTCCATGGTCAGGTGATGGCTGGAACGTCATCCGTGACGTTCCGCGCTCCGGGTCGAATTAATTCCTACCCGAAGGGCAAAGGCTGCACGGATGCAGCCTTTAGTCATTACCATTATTTATATTGACAACAGCAAGGGGACATATCTCAACATGGATGACCTCAAAGCAGAGATGTGTCCCCTTACCTTGTTCAGGCTCTTTTAGCGTGGAAAGGAGTCTGAAAGAGGAAAACCAAGCGGCGGTTTTCTTCTTTCAATAGCTGCTTAAGACGACATCAAAGGCATACTTAAAAGTTGTTTTGGGGTTTGAAAGTTTGGGGTTTAAAAGTTTGGGGTTTAAAATGAAATATTAAATAAAATAACTCTTCGTGGGTATATATA